>CALUXH010000001.1 GCA_944324695.1 uncultured Elusimicrobiales bacterium
TCTTGGCGGCTTTCTTGGCCGGAGCGGCGGCTTTGGGGGCCTTTTTGGCGGAAGCGGCTTTTTTCAGCACGGCTTTCTTGGCCAGTTTGGCCTTGGCTTTGACTTCGGTTTTGGGTTTGCGCGCCACGGTTTTGCCGGACGTGGAAGCAAAACGTTTGTTGAATTTTTCCACTCTGCCTTCCGTGTCCAGCAGTTTCTGTTTGCCGGTAAAGAACGGGTGGCAGGCCGCGCAGATGTCCAGTTTTAAGGTTTTGGCCGTGGAGCGGGTAAGAAATTTGTTGCCGCAAGCGCAGACCGCTTCCACAAATTCATATTTCGGATGTATTTTCTCTTTCATTTTGTTTTCCTCTGAAAATGGTTCGGGGCAAAAAACGCCTTCTTGTTTATTTTACCATAAAATACAGAGGGAAGGAAAGCAAAAGCCTCCCTTCCCGTCTGGCAACGCTAAAAAGCGTTTACTTCCATTTGTTTCAAAAAGTCTTTGTTGGACTTGGTGGAAGAGAGCTTGTCCAAAAGCAGCGTCATGGCGTCCACGCTGCTCAAAGGAGCCAGCACTTTGCGGATAATCCACATTTTGTTCAGCTCGTCCTCGGTCAGCAACAGGTTTTCCTTGCGGGTGGAGCTGCGGTTGATGTCCACCGCCGGGAAAATGCGCCGCTCGGAGAGTTTACGGTCCAGGCAGATTTCGCTGTTGCCGGTGCCTTTGAACTCTTCAAAAATCACTTCGTCCATGCGGCTGCCCGTTTCCACCAATGCGCTGGCGATGATGGTTAAAGAGCCGCCTTCTTCCAAATTGCGCGCCGCGCCCAAAAAGCGTTTGGGCTTTTGCAAGGAGGTGGCTTCCAGACCGCCGGTCAGCACGCGGCCGGACGACGGAGCCACCGTGTTGTAAGCGCGGGCCAGACGGGTAATGGAATCGAGCAAAATGACCACGTCTTTGCCCATTTCCGCCAGGCGTTTGGCTTTTTCTATAACCATTTCCGCCACCTGCACATGGCGTTCGGCAGGCTCGTCAAACGTAGAGGAAATGACCTCCCCTTTGACGCTGCGAGCCATGTCGGTTACTTCTTCGGGGCGTTCGTCAATCAACAGCACCATCAGCACCACGTCTTTATGGTTTTCGGCCAAAGAGTGCGCGATGGCCTGCATCATCATGGTTTTACCCGTTTTCGGCGGGGCCACAATCAATGCGCGCTGGCCCTTGCCAATGGGCGACATCAAATCAATGACGCGCTGGGTCAGGGAATTTTTGTCAATTTCCAGCGTAAAACGCTCGTTGGGGTGCAGCGGAGTCAGGTTTTCAAACAACGGGCGGTTATATACGTCGGCAGATTCTATACCGTTTACTTTTTGCACCTGCAGCATGGCAAAAAACCGTTCGCCTTCTTTGGGCGGGCGGATCAGGCCTTCAATGGTGTCGCCTTTGCGCAGGCCGAAGCGTTTAATTTGGGAAGGGGAAACATAAATGTCTTCCGGGCCAGCCAAATAATTGTTTTCTTCGGAGCGCAAAAAACCAAAACCGTCCGGCAAAATCTCCAGCACGCCGCCGCCGTAAACGGAACCGTTCTGCTTGGCCTGTATGGCCACGATTTTGCCGATTAAGGCCGATTTGCGCAGACCGGAAATATCTTCAATATTGTAATTGACAGCCAGCTTGGTCAGCTCGGCAATGCTGAGCTTGTTCAGTTCGCGTGCGTCCATGGGTTTGGCCCCGTTGGGATGGCGCTGGGCCGGCTGCGGGGCATAAGGGGCGGAAGCGTTGCCCGTCTTTTGCATCACCCGCCGCGGGGCGGCGCCGTTTTTGGCCGCGGGCGCGGCTTTGGAAGCGTCCGACGTTTTGCTTTCCGCTTCGGTTTTGGCCTTAACCTCGGTTTTTGCAGAGGAGGTTTTGGCCGTTTTTTCCTGCGTATCTGACATACAGACTCCTTATTTAACGGTATAAATTTTGGTAAATGCGCGGTACAGATTTTGCACTTTGCGCTCCAGCGCGTCCGTGGACGCGTCGTTAAGCAAACAAATATCGGCGCGGGCGGCTTTGGCCCGCGGCGGCAGCTGAGCCGCGCTTCTTTTTAAAAAATCGGTTTTTTTCAGACCGCGCGCTTTAAGCCGCGCAGGCAGGGTTTTGTCCGGCGCGCATACGCATACGGTTATGTCAAAAGCCTCTTGCCACCCCGCTTCAAACAAAAGCGGCACTTCCACCGCGCGCACGGGGCTTTTGTCTTTTTTCAGCCGCCGCGCAAGCTCCCGGGCCGCCAGTGGATGAAGCAGATTTTCCAGTTTGCGCCGCGCGGAAGCGGAAGCAAACACTTTCCGCGCCAGCCCCTCTTTTTCCGCCGTACCGAACAAAGCGGCTATCTTTTTTTGCACCGCGGGACGGGCTGAAATTTCCCGCACCAGCTCGTCACACGAAAGCGTAAATGCGCCGGCGGACGCAAACGCCCGCAGGGCGGTGCTTTTGCCGCACAAAATACCTCCGGTAAGGGCAACGGTCAACTGATGGCGGACGGTAAATTTCATGGGGAATTAAGGCAATTTTTTCAAATCGTACCAATCGGGGCCGGCTTTGGCGCTGACCACCAGCGGCACGTCCAGTTTTACGGCGTTTTGCATTTGGGTTTTAATGGATGCGGCATAGGCGTCCAATTCGTTTTCGGGCACTTCAAAAATCAACTCGTCGTGCACCTGCATAATCATTTTTACGGGCGTGCCGCGCAGGGAGCGGAAAATATCCACCATGGCTTTTTTGATAATATCGGCCGAACCGCCCTGTACAATGGTGTTTATCGCCGCGCGCTGGGCAAAAGAGGCCATGCTGCCCACGCCCATATTAAATTCCGGCAGGTAACGGATATGGCCGAACATGGTTTTTACAAATCCGTTTTGGCGCG
>CALUXH010000002.1 GCA_944324695.1 uncultured Elusimicrobiales bacterium
TATTGACAATTATCTTTTTTTATGCTAAATTAGCATTAAGCCCGCAGGAGTGCTAATTTATTACCGCTGCGGAACGAATTACAAAATCTTATAAGGAGTGGGTGAATATGAGCGAAGTGAAAATCAAGCCGCTGGGCGACAGACTGATCGTCAAGCCCATTGAGCGCGAAACCATGAAAGGCGGGATTATCATTCCCGACACCGCCAAAGAAAAACCCATGGAGGGGGAAGTGCTGGCTGCCGGCCCGGGTAAACTGGACGACAAAGGCAACCGCATGCCCATGGACGTTAAAAAAGGCGACAAAGTGCTGTACGGCAAATATTCCGGTACGGAAATCAAACTGGACGATGAAACGTACCTGATCATCCACCAGGACGAAATTCTGGGTATTTTAGGGTAATAGAGAGGAGATGAATTTTTATGGCTAAACAAATTATTTTCGGCGACGAATCCCGCGCCAAAATGAAAGCGGGCATTGAAAAAGTGGCCAATGCCGTCAAAGTGACCCTGGGCCCCAAAGGCCGCAGCGTGGTGCTGGAGAAAAAATTCGGCTCTCCGCTGATTATTGACGACGGCGTGACCATCGCCAAAGACATTGAGCTGGAAGATAAATTTGAAAACATGGGCGCGCAGCTTATCCGCGAAGTGGCCGCCAAAACCAACGACGTAGCCGGTGACGGCACCACCACCGCCACGGTGCTGGCCGACGCCCTGCTGCGTGAAGGCATTAAAAACATCACCGCCGGTGCCAACCCGACGCTGGTGAAAAAAGGCATTGAAACGGCCGTGGAAACGGTAAAAGCCGAACTGGCCAAAATGCAGAAACCCGTCAAGACCAAAGAAGAAAAAGCGCAAATCGCCACCATTTCTTCCAATGACCGCGTTATCGGCGAACTGATTGCCGAAGCCATGGAAAAAGTGGGCCACGAGGGCGTTATTACCGTGGAAGAAGGCAAAAGCGCCGAAACCAAGCTGGACGTGGTGGAAGGCATGCAGTTTGACCGCGGCTATATTTCCCCGTATTTCGTCACCGATCCGGACAGAATGGAATGCGTGCTGGAAAACGCCTACCTGATTATTACCGACAAGAAGATTTCTTCCATGAACGACCTGCTGCCGATTTTGGAAAAAATCGTACAGAGCGGCCGCCCGTTTGTCATTATTGCCGAAGACGTGGACGGCGAAGCGCTGGCCACCCTGGTGGTCAACAAACTGCGCGGCACACTTAAAGGCTGCGCGGTCAAAGCCCCCGGCTTTGGCGACAGACGCAAAGAAATGCTGCAGGACATCGCCACGCTGACCGGCGGCGAAGTCATCAGCGAAGAGCGCGGTATGAAACTGGACAAAGCCGAAATCACCATGCTCGGCCAGGCCGACCGCATTGTGGTGGACAAAGAGAACACCACCATCGTCAGCGGCAAAGGCGACAAAACGGCCATCGCCCAGCGCGCCGAACAAATCCGCAAACAGATTGAAAACTCCACCAGCGACTACGACAAAGAGAAACTGCAGGAACGCCTGGCCAAGCTCTCCGGCGGCGTAGCCGTCATCAGCGTGGGTGCGGCGACCGAAACGGAAATGAAAGCCAAAAAAGCCAAGGTGGAAGACGCCAAAAACGCCACCAAAGCCGGTGTGGAAGAAGGTTTAGTGCCCGGAGGCGGAGTGGCCTTGGCCCGCTGCCAGAAAGCCCTGGACGGCATTAAATCCGACAATGAAGACGTGAAGACCGGTATTGCCATCGTACGCAAAGCCTTAACCGCTCCGCTGCGCCAAATCGCGGTCAACGCGGGGTTGGACGGCGCGGTCGTGGTGGACAAAGTACTGTCCATGAAAGGCCAGTCCGACGGCTTTGACGCCGAAACCGGTCAGTACGGCGATTTGATTAAAGCCGGCGTAGTGGACCCGGCCAAAGTGGTCCGCACCGCGCTGGAGAACGCCGCTTCCATCGCCGCTACGGTCTTGCTGACCGAAGCGCTGGTGGCCGACGCTCCGGAAAAAGAACATGCCCACAACCCCGCCGCCATGGGCGGAATGGGGGGAATGGGCGGCATGATGTAATTTAACCGCCGTCATCCAAAGCCGGCCCTCTGAAAGGGCCGGCTTTTCTTATGCCACCCAATGCACTGCAATACCCTTCGCAACTTACGGTGGGAGTGTTCTTTGGCCCTCCCGCGGTCTGATGGCGGGATATTTTCCGGTCCCCTTGCGAAATAGGTCCTTTTATCCTTCCGGATAGGACTTTTGTCCCTTGTTTTGGAAAAGGAACAAATTATATTATGAATATAAATCTGAAAAACAGGAGAAATTATGTATCGTCGATTTTTAGCCCTACTGACGTTGTCCGTCTTTCTCTGCCCGGCCTTGAACGCCGCAAGCAAAACACAGAAGCTGGAACAGGCATTGTACCAGGCTGCCTCTTCCAATCGAAACGTTATGAACGATAATATCTTGCTGACCGTGGATTTTGAAGAAAGAGGCGTTAAGGATGAAACAGAATCTTCCCTAAGTATTCCGTTAAATCCGGCTGAATATAAAAAATATTATGAGCAATATAAAAACAGCGGAGATATTTACATTGACGGATATTTATATTATCCCTTGTTTACTTATGAAGCTACGGAAGAAGAATGCCGCTCCGAAGAGTACAAGCATCAGGTTTTTCCAGGCGAGAGCTATTACAACAATACTGAAACTGGCAAATATTATATTGAAATTGACAGCTTGCTGGAAGGCCGTACCCCTGTCTACGGCGAATTATTTTCAAACGGCTCTTCTGTAAGCACTCCCGTAATGGGGACTATCGGCTGCAAAGCATATGCGCTAAGCCCGCAGTGGGTAATTACTTCGGCAACCTGTCCGATTGATACGTATGATTCTTCCGTTCTTGCGGTGCAAGGAATTCTCTATCCGGAGCGCACAGACCGTCGGATTTTAGGCATTGCTCTTAATGGCGCATATATCAACGAACCTTTTTATGAAAAAAAGGGAAACATATTGCTGTTTTATGTGCCGCAGGATAAAAACCCGGCCCTGAGCAAAATGCTGGCTCAGAAGAAAACATTAAAAGTCATGGCTTTTTCCAAGCCTCAGAATATTTTTACCCTAAATGCTTTTGGCGAGTTTTTCGTCCATACTTCGCGCTTTGGCTATTGGATTAAGGACAAAACCTCGGCGGAGCTGAAACGGGGTTCTTTAAGGGAAGGCGGTATTTTTCAGGCCTCGTCCTCATTTAACGGCACGGCCACGGATCCTTTATTCTTCGCTTGGGATAATCAGGAATACCTGACGGCCTATAATATGGCATCAGAAAGTTACGTGCTGCGTACCGATATAGACGCTGACTTGCACGCGGAGTATATCGGCGCCTGGGATGGAAAGGCCTCCAGCTTCTACCATGCGCTGAACACGGAAGATTTGGATTTTATACGCCAAACCATCAGCAAGCGGGACCCCAACGAATGGCAACAAATAAAAGGTCAATTTTTCCTGGACAGTCCAAAAATTCCATATTTTAAATAAGGCTGCTTTATACAAACCACCGTCCCGGGGGCAACCACGCGGGACGGTGTTTTGTTTGTCTTGAATTTTCAGAGAAAACCGCTTATACTATAAATGAAATATTAAATTTATCCGTATAAGGAGTATGCTTATGTATCGCAAAATATTGGCCCTGTTCTCGGTACTTATTCTGGCCCCGGCCTGCATGTACGCCCAAAAAGCGGACAAATTCAACGAGGCCCTGAAGGAGGCGGCGAAGATGTTGCCGTCACCTTCTCCTAACGCGCATAAAGAAGGCGTAATATATATGGAATTGCTGGTGGACGGCTCTTTTGTAGGCGTGGAGGGGAGAGTGTTGACCTCCAAAAAAGAATGCCCCGCCGTACGCATCAGCCCCAATTACCTGCTGGCTTCCGCCATGTGCATGGACATCAGCGGAATGGGGATTATCCAGCATTATAAAGGCTCGGATTACATCGTGGAAGAAAAGGCGCGCGTGGACCGTTATATTTCCGGCGCGGTCATTGACGGGGTCACCATTCCCCGCAAAGACATTCAGTACATCAACGGAGAGAACGAGATGAAACTGGTGCTGATTTACATTGACGGAAACAATGAAAAACTGCGCCGGGCCGTGGAAACCAAACCCATTCCCAACCTCTTTGTCGCCAAAAACCCGGCTAAACTGCCGGAAGTGTTTGATGAATTGACGCTTAACCGGGAAGACTGGTACGGGGGGGACGGCCGAACCTGCGCCGACGTGGACATTGCAGAGGTATGCACGGAAGATGGCTGTTTTAAACTGTGCTGGAAAATGATTGACGGAGATACGGGAGATCCGGTTTTCGGCCGCATTCCGAAAAGGACCACCCAGGAATTCCTGCTGGGCTTTAACGCCACCAATGCCAAAGGAAAGCGCCAGTCCGGCCGGTATTACCATTTCTTCTCGCAGAAAACCTTGGATTTCCTCCGCAAATCCCTGCCGGAAAAAGAATGGAAATACCTGCAAAGAAAAGTGGTGAATGAATCGTTCTTCCAATAAGTTTTCTCTCCCGTATATCAAAAGCCCCGCTCACCGAGCGGGGCTTTATTGGCAATATTTGCCCGAAACACCTGACCCGCCCGCTTATTCCCCTGTATGAAACGGATGAAATTTTATAAAATACATATATCTTAATGTAAGGAGGGGGAATATGCCCAACGGCAATCCGCTTTTTAATGAAAACGCTTTCCGCCAGGCCATGAGCCGCACGGAAAGCACTATGACGCTGCAAGGCACCGTCAATAAAACGTTTTTCCTGTTATTGATGTGCACCATCGGTGCGTTGCTTAGCTGGAATCATTTCCAGGCTGTGGCCGGCTATACATCATTAATAGCCATTGTCACTTTTGCCATAGCCATGATTGTGATTTTCAAAAAAACGGCCGCACCGGTTTTGGCCCCGCTGTACGCGCTGGGAGAAGGCCTGGTGCTGGGGGTTATCTCTGCCGCCTACAATGCGCAGTATCAGGGCATCGTGGGGCAGGCCATCGCCGTTACGTTTTTGGTCTTCTTTATTATGCTGTTTTTGTACAAAACCCGCATTATCAAAGTAACCAGAGGCCTGCTCATCGGCATTACTGCGGCTACCGGAGCCATTGCGTTGTTTTACCTGGGCTCTATGCTGCTTATGCTCTTTGGCGTCAACGTGGGCTATTTTACCAGCACCAGCGCGTTAAGCATCGGTGTAAATGTAGTTATTTGCGCGGTGGCGGCGTTTAACTTCTTGCTGGACTTTAATTTCATTGACCAGATGACCTCCCAATACGCCGCACCGAAGTATATGGAATGGTACGCCGGTTTCAGCCTGATTGTAACGCTGGTCTGGCTGTATCTGGAAATTTTGCGCCTGCTGGCCCGCACGCGGGACAATTAACAGGCCGCATAAAATTTTGTAGAATAGAAGGGACGAGTAGTTTTAATTATTAGGAGGATGTGACAGTATGACCATCAAAGTAGGTATCAACGGTTTTGGCCGCATCGGACGCTTCGTGTTCCGCGCCGCCATAAACCACCCCGAAATTGAAATCGTCGGCATTAACGACCTGACCCCCGTGGATTATTTGGCTTACATGCTCAAATACGACACGATGCACGGCAAATTTGAAGGCACCGTGGAAGCCGACGTGGAAAACAGCAAACTTATCGTCAACGGCAAAGCCATCCGCGTAACCGCCGAAAAAGACCCCGCCAACCTGGCCTGGGACAAAGTGGGCGCGGAATACATCGTGGAATCCACCGGTCTGTTCCTGACCAAAGAAAAAGCGCAGGCCCACATCAAAGCCGGCGCCA
>CALUXH010000003.1 GCA_944324695.1 uncultured Elusimicrobiales bacterium
CCTCCGGTAAGGCCGACGGTCAACTGATGAGAGGCAGTGAACTTCATGGGGATTAGGATAATTTCTTTAAATCGTACCAGTCGGGGCCGGCTTTGGCGCTGACCACCAGCGGCACGTCCAGTTTTACGGCGTTTTGCATTTGGGTTTTAATGGACGCGGCATAAGCGTCCAACTCTTTTTCGGGCACTTCAAAAATCAACTCGTCGTGCACCTGCATAATCATCTTTACGGGTGTACCGCGCAGGGAGCGGAAAATATCCACCATGGCTTTCTTGATAATATCGGCCGAGCCGCCCTGCACAATGGTGTTTATCGCCGCACGCTGGGCAAAGGAGGCCATGCTGCCCACGCCCATATTAAATTCAGGCAGGTAACGGATATGGCCGAACATGGTTTTTACAAATCCGTTTTGGCGCGCTTTGGCGACGTTTTCATCTATCCAGCGGCGCACGCCCTGAAAATTCTTAAAATAATTGTCTATGTATTCTTTGGCTTCCCGCAGGGAAATGTTTAACGCCTGGGAAAGCCCCATGGGGCCCTGTCCGTAAATAATACCAAAATTTACGGCTTTGGCGCCAGAGCGCATTTGGTCGGTTACCATCAGCGGCATCACGCCGAAAATCTGCGCCGCCGTCTGCGTATGGATATCCCCCCCGTCCAGAAACGCCTGCACCAGCACGGGGTCTTTGCTTTCGTGGGCCAGCACGCGCAGGTCAATTTGGGAATAGTCCACGCTTAGAAGTACGTTTCCTTTTTCGGCGATAAACGCGCGGCGCAGCTGGCGGCCTTTGTCGGTACGGACGGGAATATTTTGCAAATTCGGCGCGGAGCTGGACAGGCGGCCCGTAACGGTGCCGGTCTGGTCCAAATACGAATGCACGCGGTCATGGTCATCGGCCATTAAAAGCAAATTGTCCACATAAGTACTCTTTAATTTAGCGTCGGCGCGGTAATCCAGAATTTGTTGCGCCACGGGGTGTAAAGAAGCAATTTGCAATAATACTTCCTCATCGGTGGAATAACCCGTTTTGGTTTTTTTGACCGGAGGAATGTGCAATTGTTCAAATAAAAGCTGACCCAGCTGGCGCGTGGAATTGATGTTTACGGGCGCGCCGGCGGTTTGGTCTATTTGCGCCTGCAGCTGCTGCATTTCGTTTTCCAGCAGGATTTTAAAACTCTCCAGCCAGGCGCAGTCTACCTTCATACCCGTACATTCCATATCCGCCAGCACCACCATTAAAGGCAGTTCCAACGTTTGGTAAAGCTCCCAAATATTTTTGGCTTTGAGTTCTTCTTCCAGCTTGCCGCGCAGTTTAAACATATACGTGTTGTACAAAGCCAAACGCTCCTGCGCGTCCTGCTGGTTGGCCAAGGCCGAAAAATAATGCGCTATAGCTCCGGCGGGGCTTAAATCGCCCGACGGGTCCAGCACGTAACGCGCCAAACGCCCGTCAAAACAGCGCACGGGCGTACCCTGTAAATCAATATCCAACTCGCGCAGCGTAAATTTTAAATCATACCCCAGCTTGAGCACGGAATCGTCAAACACTATTTTTTTCAATGCGTCCAGCTCCCAGGGCTGTATATCCGAAAGCGGCAAAAGGGCATATGCTGTTTCGGAAACGGAAAACAAAAACAAATCGTCTTCGCTGTACAAAAACACTTCCGGCGCGGCCGCGGCTTTGTCCAGCAGCTCTTTGAGCGGCAGAACTTTTTGCTCGACGGCAAAAAAATCCGGCGTATGCGCAGCCTGCGGGCGGAAGGATTCCAGCAGATTTTTAAACTCATACCGTTCAAACATCTCCGCCAGCACCGCCGGATCGGGCATACGCACGCGGTAATCGTTTATATCAAAAGGCATATCCAGCGCGGGGTCCAGCACGACCAGCTGTTTGGACAGCAGGGCATTGCCTTCCTGCTCGCGCAGTTTTTTGGCCAGGGCGGGCTTCATGCGCGGGTCGTCGTTTTGCGCCGCACGCAGGATATCCTCCAAATGGCCGAACGTGTTTATCAGCTCCACCGTCGTTTTGGGGCCCACGCCCGCCACGCCGGGCACATTGTCCGACGCATCGCCTACAATAGCAAAATAATCGGGCAGGAATTTTTGCTCCACGCCGAATTTTTCTTTGGCCGCTTCCGGCCCTTTAAAGCCGTCTTTGCCGCCGGAGGGCCATACGGAAATATAATCGTTTAAGAACTGGTATACGTCTTTATCCGAGGTTACCAGCACGCTGTGCATATGTTGTTTTTGCGCCTGTTGGGCCAAGAAAGCCATCAAATCGTCCGCCTCAATGCCGTCTTTGGCCACGACGGCCAGCCCCAGGTCGCGCACCATGTCGCGCGCCAAATTCAGCTGGCTGACCAGCGCATCATCGGGCTTTTTACGGTTGGCCTTATAAGAAGGAAGCAAGCGTTTGCGGCGCGCACAGCCTCCCGGGGAATCAAAGCACACGGCCACATAGGCGGGATTTTTTTCATTAAGCAGTTTAATCAGCCACCGTACAAAACCGTACAGCGCGCCCACCTCCTGCCCTGAAGAAGTGGACAGTTTGGGCAGCGCGTGGTAATTACGGTGCAAAAACCCGTGCGCATCAATTAAAAAAAGTGTTTGTTCGGAAGGGCTGTTCATAAAAGGAATAAATCCGGCCCATACGGGCTGCTGATCGGAACGGACGCTTAAAGTTATTGCCCGGCGTTCTGTATCCAAGCTTTTATTTTATCCAAGGAAGAATCCGGATTCTGCGCGTTAAAGCCGTTTAAACGGGCCTGCAACTGACCGTCTTTAAAAAACAGCAGCACGGGCACGCTTTGCACTTGCCACAGAGCCGACAAGTTTTCTCCGCCGCGGCTGCGTGCGTCTTTACTCCAGTCCAGCTGATAAAAACGCCCCCCTTTGTCTGCCCATTGCTGCAAAATAGAAGAACCGGACGCGTCGGTCCGGGTCAGCCCTTTAGACAAAGCCCGGCAGGGAGCGCAGGAAGGGAACCCCACTTCCACCATCACAAGCCCCCGCAGGGCTTGTTCGTGCCGCTCCAAATCCTGGCGGTCCTGCGGAGTCAATTCCTGCCCGCGCGCGGACAAATCGCGCTGCTGTTGCCGCAAAGCGGGCAAGAACAAAAACGCTTCATACATATCTGCCGGCAACAGGTCCCGCCCGGCATAATTATATGTCTGTGCGGCCAGAGGCAGCGCCAACGCGCAGCATAAAAAGGCCAGGAAACGTTTCATGTGTCCTCCGGGGAAACTACAGCAGGCAATCCAGCTTTTCCTGCAGAGCGGCTTTGGACTGAAGCCCCACGCTCTGTCCCGCCACTTCGCCGTTTTTAAAGAAAATCAGCGTCGGAATGGAAGTAATGTTGTATTTGGCACTGGTCATGGAACCTTCATCGGTGTTTAATTTGCAGACTTTAACTTTGCCTTCATATTCCTTGGCCAACTCTTCCACCACCGGGGCCAGCATGCGGCACGGCCCGCACCACGGCGCCCAAAAATCTACCAACACCACGCCCTGATACTGCAAAACTTCTTTTTCAAAATTATCATCCGTCAAGATCACTTCGCTCACAAAAGCCCCCTTCCGGCCAGAAATAAAACTTCTTTATTAAAGGGTACCAGACCTGAAAGAAGCTGTCAAGAGCATAAAGCCGGGAAGACGCGGCTTTCCGGCAAAACGATAAAAGTATGCTACAATGAATAAAGAGAAAGCCTATGAAAGAAAAAACCATTTGCCTAATTGCGCCCGGCAGCCGCAGCTATTACCGCGCGATACCGCTGGCCAAAGAATTTTTAGACAAGGACCACAACCTAATCAATACCGCCGGCAAATTGCCGGAAGGCGAGGTGGAAGAATTTGACGTGACCACCAAAACCATCAAACATTATAAAGCGGGCAAGCTGGACGGGGATTTGGAAATTATTGACCTGACGACAGGGGAAACCACTTTCTCCGAGAAATATAAAGACGGCATTTTGCTGGACGTGGCCGACCATACCCTGCACGGTACGCCCATTACGCCGGACGCTCCCAAACCTTTGCCCACCTATACGGGCACCGTCATCAAAGTAAACAAAAAAACGCAGTCTTTTTATATAGACGGAAAAGAAGTGGCGGAACAAACAGTGTCAGGCAACGGCTCAACCTTAGAACTTTTAGGGGCCATCCCGGACGGACCGGCCAAGGAATTTGATGAAAACGGTCTGCTGCGCACCGAAGCGCAATATAAAGACAACCGCCTGGAAGGCATGCTGGTGCGTTACGATGAAAAAGGCCGCCCCTCATCCAAAGAGCATTATGTGAAAGGGCAACTGCAGGGACCTGCCGAATACTACACCTACACGGCCGAAGGAACCATAAAAACATCAGCCTGTTATAAAAACGGCCAATTGGATAATGACTGGATTTGTTATTTTCCCAATTCAATCCCGTGCATTAAAGCATTCTATAAAAACGGCAAATTACAGGGAAAACGCACAGCCTTGTATCAAAACGGCAAAACCTGCTGCGAAGAATCCTACGAAAACGGCAAACTGCACGGCAAACGCACCATCTATTTCCCGGAAGGGCCCATTTGGTATGAAGAAAATTACAAAAACGGCCGGCTGGACGGAGAACGCCGCAGCTTTTTTCTCAACGGACAGAAACGCTGTGCGGAATATTATACAGACGGCCTGCTGGAAGGGCCGCGGGCCATATATGCCGAAGACGGCAATTTGTTGTTGAACGAAGAATACCATTACGGTACTTTGCTGCATAATACCGAGCGCCGCACGCTGGGCTAAACGCGGCGGGGTCCAGACGGCGTATGTTCCCTCCACCTGCAACGGGCCGGCATTTCTCCGTACCGGCGGATAGGCGGGGACAATCTTCCTCTACGCATTGCTTGCCATTCCACATTTCCCAGTCTTCACAACATTTTTCTGATTGGGATTTTCCGCACAAGTTTACTCCGTACCGCTTCCGGCGCATTTGCCATATCCCGGCACATTATAATCCCGGCAGGGGTTTTCCTCCGTCAGCGCCGACGCCGGACACCACCCCGGCTCGCCGCACGATAAACCGCTAGACGACAAAAAACCGGCACACAAAACACTCCCCGAAACCACCCAAGTAAAATGTTATAGGGCCCTCCGAAAAAAGCCTCTAAAAAAAATGCGGCAAAAAAGTCAAGCTAAGCCCGTTTTAACGGCCCGGTCAGACAAAAAAAACAAAAAAAGCTACAATAATGAAGTCTTATGGCACATATATGTTTACGGGCTCCGGCCAAGGTCAATTTATTTTTGGAAGTCACAGGAAAACGTCCGGATGGCTACCACAATTTAGCCACCCTGTTTGCCAAAACCTCCCTGACAGACATACTTGAACTGGAGGCGGAACCCGCGCAAAAGGAAGAATTGTCCCTGACTTTGGACGGCCCGCAATCCCCGGGTCTCAGCGCTGCGCAGGACAACTTGGCTTTGAGAGCCGCGCGCATTTTTGAAGAACACTTCAGCCTGACGCTTCGCGCGCATATCCGGCTGACAAAGCATATTCCGTTCGGTGCGGGCTTGGGTGGAGGCTCTTCTGACGCCGGTACCGTTTTGTTGGGCTTGTGCCATTTGTTTGACAAAGACCCCCTGGAGCTGCTGCCCGAAGCGGCGCGGCTGGGGGCAGATGTTCCGCTCTTTTTATATCCGGATACATTTTTAAAAGGAGAAGGAATTGGAGAGCTGCTCACTCCTCTTCCGTGTCATACACCGTCTTTTTGGGCCGTATTGGCATACCCGGACGAAGCCGTACCCACCAAGGGGGTCTTTCAACGCCTTCGACCGCCAGACCGCCAAGCCGTCTTGACAAGTCGCTCTAATTTAGATAAATTAATACAGTGCTTATGCCAGGGTCTTCCTCCGACGCAATGGCAGAACTTGTTATTTAACAGACTGGAGGAGGCGGTATTGCCGTATATTGGTTCCGTGCGAAAAGCGAAAGAAGACTTTTCCGCCTTAGGGGCTGTCCCGTTGATGTCCGGTTCCGGTTCCACCGTTTTTGCCGTAACCCCCAACCGGCAACTGGCCGAAGATTTGGCAGGGAGAATGAGACAAAAGGGACGAAAAGTATTCACCGTACATTTCGGAGGGAACAGGGATGAAAATAACTGAAATTCGGATCCATCTGATGGGGGAAGAGCGCCTCAAAGCGTTTGCAAGCGTGACGTTTGACGATGCCTTCGTCGTGCGCAACATGAAAGTGGTGGAAGGAACAAAAGGCGTGTTTTTGTGTATGCCTTCACGCAAACTGCCCGACGGCTCCCACAAAGATATGGTGCACCCCATTAATCAGGAATTCCGCCGCTACTTAGAAGAGAATGTTTTAAAAGCGTATCAGGAAGAGTTAGCCAAGCATCCGCAAGTGCCGCCCGCCGGGACGGAGCCAACGGATCCGGCCGCCTAAAGAACATCTTTTATTCCGGATGGTGAAATGGTATCACTACTGGTTTTGGTCCAGTCATTCTAGGTTCGAGTCCTAGTCCGGAAACCATTTAAAGGGCCCGCAAGGGTCCTTTTTTTATGTCCCGGAAAGCTACCGTTAAAAAATACTTGTCAAAAACAGGCTGGGTAATTTACAATAAGGATATGAAAATCTTTTCCTCCTTATTATGTTTTTGCCTGCTGTTTTCCCTCCCCGCCTCTCTCCAGGCGGGTACGTCAGAAAACGCCCAAGAATTGATACGCCTGCGCAGCCAGGCCCGCGGCATATTGGCTTCTCAACCGCAAAGAGCGCCATACATCCGCCATCTGTTAACCGTAACGGTCGGCGCGGCCCTATCGGCCGTAACGGTGCGGGCGGTACAACGCCGCGCCGAACAAAGCCTTTCGTCCGCTCTGATAAAACAACGCCGTCAGCCCTGGAGGCATCGCGCCGCCCCGGCGGCACGCGCCACACGGGACTTATTCGCCAAACGCCATATTCCTGACTTGGGAGGAGGATTATTTGACATGCCGGCAACGGCGCCGGGGCCGAAAGGGGACTTATCCTGGCTGGACGAACCTCAGCGTCCGGTGACTCCAAAATCCAAACAACTGTCTTTATTCGGAACCTCTAAAAACGAGATTACCACCAACACATTTTTAAGCAAATATATCATGAAGAATTACCGTCCCCGCATCAGCCTCTTCCCCATTGAAGAGCAGCAGGGCCTGGCCCAAGCGTTGGATGAAGCCGTAAGAATTAAAAACAAAGTGGGCCGCCAGGCCGCATTTGAATTTTTGGAAAAACAGGCCTTTCAGTCCTCCCGGACTTCTCTCTATTTTATTATCGCCAAGCGTATGCTGCTGGCGGCCGGCGTATTGCTGGCGGCGGATTTTTACCTTCAGCCCACCCCTTCACAGGATATGCTGCGCCGCCTGCAAGGCAATCCCGTGCTTTTTCTGGATGCCACCGACGAACAACTGCAGCAGCTGGCCCGCCATCCTCAGGCCGTATCTTACTGCCGGCAAATCGTCAAGACCGTTGACTTGCTGGCTCATATGCCGCTGCTGGAACCGGAACAAAGGTTTTTGAAAGAAATTCCCCTGCACTAAAACAGAAAACCCTCTTTCCAATCCGTCTAAGACCAAAAGGCCCACAGTGACTGTGGGCCTTAGGGCCCTTGTTGTTCTTTTTTTTATCTCATAGAATAAACGTGTATCAGGAACAATACATATTTTAATTCACCGAGGTAAAAATGCTTTTGACACGTAAACTATCAGCCGTCCTGTTAAGCATCTGCCTGTTAAGTCAAAGCACGTTGCTTAGCGCTGGTCCCGCCCAGCAAGAAGACCAGCCCCAAACGCTGGCCCAATATCAGAAACGCGCCCAGGAAGATATAGAAAAAGCCCCGTGGATTTCCGATGAGGGCATCCTGCTGTTGGGCGTGGGAGGCATAGCGGTAGGCCTGTTGGCGGCCCAGCATTTGCTATACCGGCAAAACATAAAAAACATTTCGTTCCAATATGAACAAATGCTTGCCAACACTGCGGCAGCAAATGAACAAATGTTTGCCAATACTACGGCCATAACCAAACAAACAAATTCTATCCGCCGGCATGAAATACGTCAGCTTACCACCGAAATGAACAAGTTGCGGAAAAGAAACCGCCTGCTGGAGGAACAGTTGACTGTCGCCAACGACAAAATAGAAGTCAAAAACCAAACCATCCAGACCCAGCACAACCGGATCCGCGAACTGCAAAAAGATATGAATAAGCTGCAAAATCGCTTTGACATGAAAAAAGCCCATTATACCATGATGGTTTCTTATCCGCATGATTTGGATGCCGCGCTGGCTAAATATGAAGGCTTGTTTGACAAAACCCGCCCCCAGGCAGAACGGAATGCTTTGCGCGTGCAGTTGCTCCAGGAACCCTGGCTGAAAGCCGTAACACCGAAACAGCGCACGGAATTCTTAAGGATTATTGACCAGGTCTCCACCGTGGTCCCAAACGGAGGGAAATTAAGCGCTTCGGAATATATGCGCGTCTTGATCCGCAATTATATAGACAGAAAAATACCGCTCTACACCTATTTAATCGGTATGTGCCGCCATGTGTTCCATTCTAAAAACTTATTGACGGTCGGATTGCTGGTAGCGCTGGGAGCGGCGGCGCACGCAAGCAATGCCCAAACACAAAGAATGGCCGACCGTTTAAACACCAATTTCTCCCTGTTTCTCCACGCCACCCCGGAGCAATTGGCCGAAATGGAAGAAAATGAGGAATTACGCGAACTCTGCATTCAAGGGGCGGAAGCCGTGCACGCCATGAGTCTTCTGTCGGAAGAAGAAATACAGGATATCCGCCAAAGTTTTTCGAATTCCGCTCCCCGACAGAAAGTAGTCCGTCCCAGTTTTGCTCACTGATTCACGTCAAAAACAGACAAAATAAAAATCCCCGGTCACAAAACCGGGGATTTTTATAGAAAAAACGCCTGAAAAACAATATCTCCCGCTTTTGAAAAATCCAAAAGTAAACCGAAATTTCCCTCCCACCCGGCCTTTTTCCCCTCTCTAAACAGCCCGTCCCCCGCAAGCAATGCGCCCAAACAAGCCGCCCCGCCTCAGGAACGGAAGCAAGCGCCAGCGTATACGTCCGGAACACGACTAAAAGGAGGCATGTCAATCCTCCAACCAAAAGGCCCATAGTAGCTATAGGCCTTAGGACCCTTGTTGTCCTTTTTCTTATCTCATAGAATAAATGTGTATCAGGAATAATACATATTTTAATTCACCGAGGTAAAAATGCTTTTGACACGTAAACTATCAGCCGCCCTGCTAAGCCTCTGCCTGCTGGGCCAAAGCACATTGCTTTCCGCCGAACCCGCCCGGCAAGAAAGCCAACCCAAAACGTTGGCCCAATATCAGCAACAACTCCTTCAAGACCTAAACAAAGCGCCCTGGGTTTCCGAGGTGGGAACCGCAATACTGGTTACGGCCGGGATTGCGGCAGGCGGGCTTATTGTACAACGCGCGTATTACAACAACAAGTTCAACCGCTTTTATGACCGATATTTGAGAATCGCCCAAAAACTGGACGATTTGGAACAGGAATATAAGCTGGTTGACCTGGATCGGACCGCCACCCGCGACGCCCTGTCCGCCTCCCGGATAGATTTAAACGATGCACATAACCATTTGGCAACCCTTGAAAGACGCCTGGAAAACACACAGGCGGAATTGGCCGCCGCACGGGCGGACAAAGCCGCTTTGGAAAAAGAACTGAAACAAAAAAACAACCAGGTATGGGGATGGAAAGCTTCGGCCAATACACAGCGCTATAACCTCCGACAGGCCAAACAGCATGAAAAAGAATTGCTGGCGGCAATTGAAAATTTAAAAAAAGAATTAAACGTATTATACAGCCAGTATGATGATTTGGCCTATTATTCCCCTACCATGGTTCCGGATTTAAAAAAATACGAACCTCTGTTTGACCGTTCTCTTCCTCAATCGGAACGGCAGGCCCTGCGTGAAGCCCTGTCCAAGGAGCCCTGGTTGCTGAAAGTCCCGGCGGAACAGCAAAAAGAATTCTTAAAGATTATAGACAAAGCCGGGGAAGGATATGCCTCTACCGGAGATTCTTTCTTCCGCTTTTTAATCCGTCAATCCATAGACCGGCACGTCCCCTTATACGAACGCCTGATCGGCATGTGCCGCCATGTTTTCCGTTCCAAAAATCTGACTGCCGTTGGCTTGCTGCTGGTTTTAGGCGCAACCGCACACACCGATGCGCATGCTCAAAAAATGAGCGATCGTTTAAACACCCGCTTCATTCAAATTTTCAGCACGGCCACGCCGGAAGAACTTAAAGAAATGGAAGAAAATGAAGAGCTGCGCAACCTCTGTATCCAAGGGGCTGAAACGGTGCATACCCTGAGCCTCCTGCCGGAAGAAGAGATACGGGATATACGCCAAAGTTTTTCCGGTTCTTCCCCCCGCCAGGAAGTATTCCGCCCTCGTTTTGCCCATTGATTTACACCAAAAACAGACAAAACAATGAAATACCCCGAGCTTCAGCCCGGGGTATTTCGTCTGTACTTAATAAGCCTGGCCGGGGGTTCTGTTTCGCCAATAGCCATCTCCGGGTGCAAAACCAAGGATTTATTTTATAGGGGAAACGGCCGGGAAATCAAGCCGCCCGCGCCTGAAAAGCCCAAAAGCCGACTGAGATTTCACTCTTGGCCGCCTTTAATAAAAGGGCTGCCGGCACTCTGTGCACCATGTAACCAAACAGGCAGCCTGCCGCAGGACAATCATTTCCAAAATCCGGCCGGGAAACTGCCTGAAAGCCGACTTGCCTTACAAAAACATCCCGCCTTCAGGCCAATTCTCCACCGCTCATTCCGGAAAGTTCTCAGAACCCCCTTAAACACCGGCGGGCCCCAAAAAAATCATATTTATTTTTTTATATAAAACCGCTGCTCCAGGGGCAAAAATGTTTTATCCGCAGGTACGTCTTCAGGAACCCCAAAAGGCATTTGCGCCACCAGCCGCCAATCGGCGGGAACGGCAAATTCTTCTGCTACGCGGGCGTCTATGACGGGATTATAATGCTGCAAGGACGCTCCTATCCCGGCTTCCGCCAGGGCAGTCCACACGGCAAACTGCAGCATGCCGTTGGCCTGCTGAGCCCACACCGGAAAATTGTCTTTATACGTCGGGAATTGTTGCTGCAGGCGGCGTACCGTCTCCATGTCATCGTAATACAGCAATGTCCCATACGCGGCGGAAAAAGAAGCGAGCTTTTGCTCCGTGGCGGCAAACTTTTCCGCCGCAATAATTTCTTTCAGGCACGCTGCGCTCAGGCGCCAAAAACGCAGATGTTTTTCCCCCAACAGCAGTATGACGCGCGCCCCCTGGCTGTTAAACGCCGAAGGGGCATGTAAAATACACTGCCCGATGATTTCCTCCAATTCCCGCTCAGACACCGGCAACCTGTTTGCCAGTACATAACGAGAACGGCGTAATTTGACAATTTCAGAAAACCGCATTTATTCCCCCTCCTGTCTGCATTATAAATCTGCCTGTATTATAAATAAGCATACGGCCGGCGGGCAAGAGGCATTTATATTAGAAGATTTGGACGGCCCGTATAGAAACTTGCTAAAATAAAAACAGTAAAGCCCCCGTAACTCAATTGGATAGAGTAGCTCCGTCCTAAGGAGAAAGTTGCGAGTTCGACTCCCGCCGGGGGCATATTTTTCCCTATACAAATCTGATTTTTGTGACCGATTTCAGGCGCATTTTTTGGGCACACGAAAACCCCGCTTTACAGCGGGGTTTTCTTTTGAAAATTTATTTCTTTTTGCTCTTTTTTGTTTTTGCGGAAGCGGTTTTCTTCTTAGTTGAAACCGCCTTCACTCGTGCGGTCTTTTTGGCCGGTTTTTTCGGTGTGGATTTCTTGCCGGCGTTTTGCGCCTTTTGGCGGGCGGCCTCCTGCGCGGCGGCGCGGCGGCGAAGCAAACGCGCCAGCGGCCCCTGATCCACCACCTCTCCCAACACATTGGTCTTTTGTTTAACGGACATGCCCGCATGCAAATTACGAGTGCGGTAATCCACCGCCACATGTTCCAACAATCCGGCTTTGCGGGCGGCCTGGCGCATCTCTCTGACGGCCCTTTCTTCAATTTGCCGCACGCGCTCACGTGACAACCCCATCTGCTCAGCCACTTCGCCCAAAGTCTTGGGTTCGTTGTCCACCAGACCAAAACGCATGGTTAACACCCGCCGGTCGCGGTCATTTAATTTTTGTAAACTCTCCCGCAACACATTCATATTTTCCGAACGTAAGAACACATCATGGGGGTTGCCTTTTCCGTCATCGCTGAGCATGTCTTCCAGCGTCAGTTCTTCTTCCTCTCCCACCAGAGACGCCAGAGAATCCACTCCCGTGGCGGCATTGAGCGTGTCCATAATAGCCTTTACTTGGCGTGCGCTTAAATCCAGTTCGGCCGCCATTTCACTCAGGGAAGGGTCCCGCCCGTTGGCCTCTTTTAATGCATTCCATGCTTTAAACCAACGTTTAAGATTGCCCCAGGCATGGGAAGGAATTTTAATGGATCCGGATTGCTCTTCAATATATTTGCGGATATACTGCTCTATCCAGTAAACAGCATAGGTGGAAAAACGGTATCCCTTTTCCGGCTGGAATTTGTCTATGGCCTGCAAAAGGCCAAGGTTGCCCTCTTCTATCAAATCCATTAATTCCATACCGGGCCGCTGAAAACGCTTGGCGGCGGGAATAACCAGCCGCAAATTCATTTCCATCATTTTATTTTTGGCGGCTTTATCTCCCTTTTTTACTCTTTTCCACAATTCGGCCATTTCTTCCCGGTTTACGTCGCGCGTAATTTGCCCGAGATGTTTAAAATATTCGTTAACGCTGTCTAAGGATTGGTTTTCCATAGTTAAATCTTATCAAAAAAAGCCGCCTTTTGGCAGGACTAAAAAATCATCCGCAGTGCGCTGCCGCAATCCGCAGGCCGCCGGTCGTCGTTTAAAATGGCGGCTCCATGCAAAATACAAAAGAGAGCAAAATGGAAATGGCCGCGCTGAGCCAGTCCCTCGGCCCCGCGCGGAAAGCATCACCCATTTGCCATCCTTTGTAAAAAACAGTCAGGACGCTCGCCGAATAAAATCAGAAACAGCCCGTTTTTGCGCTTCGCGTCTCCTATCTGGCAGTACAACCCGCGGCGCACACCGCACAACAAAACAAATACAGGGCGCAAGAGTTCTTTCTTATCTTCAATACATCGTAGCCATTTTATTTTACACGCAAATGCGCCGACGCGGAAAAATCTTGTTATAATGAAAGTACCGGCAGATTACACGGAGGATACCATGGACGGACTACACGAACAAAAAAGTTTCAAGCAAATTATGCTGATGTGCCTGGGATTTTTCGGCATACAGTTTGGGTGGGCCCTGCAAATGGGCAATATGAGCGCCATTTATTCGCGCCTGGGAGCGCGGGAAGACCAAATCCCGCTTTTGTGGCTGGCCGCGCCCGTAACGGGGCTTTTGGTGCAGCCGCTGGTCGGTTATTTCAGCGACCGCACCTGGTGCAAACTCGGCCGGCGCCGCCCGTATTTCCTGGGCGGGGCAGTCTTCTCGGCTATCGCCCTGATTTTAATGCCGCAGGCTTCGGCCATCTGGATGGCGGTCATCGCTTTATGGATTCTGGACACTTCCGTCAATGTAAGCATGGAGCCGTTCCGCGCTTTTGTCGGGGACATTTTGCCGGAAAACCAACGCAAAACCGGCTATGCCATGCAAAGCGTGATGATCGGCGCGGGGGCGGTGATTGCTTCGTTTCTGCCGCAAATTTTGACTTCATTGGGGGTCAGCACCGAAGCTCCGCTGGGACATATTCCCGCCACGGTCAGATATTCCTTTTATATTGGCGCCGTCGTACTGACGGCGGCCATTTTAATTACGATTAAAACCACGCCGGAATATCCTCCCCGGGATATGGAAGCGTTTAAAAAACTGCAGACCCAGACTTTCAGCATCAAAAAAACGCTGGCCGAAATGTGGCAGGCCTTTATCACCATGCCTTCCACCATGCGCCGCCTGGCCGTAGTGCAGTTTTTTACCTGGGCCGCGTTCATGATTATGTGGGTATATTTTACGCCTGGCATTGCTTCGGCCGTGTTTGACGCCGTGCCCGGCACGGCGGCTTATGAAACGGCGGCCAACTGGGGCAGTTCCTGCTTTGGCATTTACAACGGTGTGGCGTTTATATTTGCATTTGCCCTTTTATGGCTGACCACTAAATTTTCCGCCAAATACATTCATATCGTGTGCCTGAGCGTCGGGGCTGTCGGTTTAGGTTCGCTGGGGCTGACGCTGTTTGGCTTGAAATTTACGCAAATGGGACTGATTTTCCCCATGGTGTGCGTGGGCATTGCCTGGAGCAGCCTGCTGGCCATGCCGTATGCCTTGCTGGCCAATAGCCTGCCCGCCGAAAAGATGGGTTTTTACATGGGCGTGTTTAACTTCTTTATCGTGATTCCACAAATTTGTGTGAACCTGTTCTTCGGCCCCGTTATGAAGCACCTGCTGGGCGGCAGCGCCATCGCCGCCGTGGGTGTGGGCGGCGTGAGTCTGCTGCTGGCGGCATTCTTTACATTTTTCGTACAGGACAATGCATCTTCCAAAAAAGCATAAGGGCCGCGTATGAAAATATGTTTCCACATTCCTTACCGCGCCGCACAGGACGAAACGCTTTGCGCCGTACTGCTGCTGCAAACAGATCATGCACTTTTGCGCCGGCGTGTACCGCTGCAGTGTCTGGACGGGGAACACTGGTCCGGCTCTACGGACATCCTGCCCGCGCAGAACGCCGAAATGGCATATTCCTATAAAGTAATGCGCAGCGAACACACCGTGCGCCGGGAATGGAACGCGGTGGCCCGCCGCCTGTTTTTATCCGCCGACAGGGAAACGTATAATTTATACGATTTATGGCGCGATTTACCGGAAAAATCCTGGCTCTACAGTGCTGTATTGGCACAAGACACACAACCTCGGCATACCCGGGAATATTCTTCCTCCATAATTTTGCGCGCACAAATTCCGGGGCTGATGCCGGGACAAAAGCCCTACCTCTGCGCCTCTGCTCCCCAGCTGGGCGGCTGGGACCCGCAGAACGCCGTACCGCTTGTGCCCGCCGGAATTAATGAATGGGCCGTCAGCATCAACGCAGCGGAGCTGTCTTTCCCGCTGGAATATAAATTTATCTTGAAAGATGACGGCGGACTGTTGCAGTGGGAACAGGGAGAAAACCGTCAGCTGCACGGGCCGGCCCCCGCGGACGGGGAAACGGCCGTTTATTCCAATTTATATCCGCGTTTTTCCCTCCCGCAGCCGCGCGCGGCGGGCGTGGTGCTGCCGGTCTTTTCCATCCGTACGGAAACTGACTGGGGCGCGGGCGATTTCGGATCGCTGAAAAAATTGGTGGACTGGGCCGCCTTAACAGGACAGAAAGTCATTCAACTCCTGCCCGTCAACGATACCGTACAAACCGGCACCTGGACGGACTCTTATCCCTACGGCTGCGTCAGCGTGTATGCGTTCCACCCCATGTATGCCGATGTTTCCGCCCTGCCTAAACTTTCGGCGCGGGAAGAAAAATATTTCCAAACGCGCCGCGCCCGTTTAAACGCCGCCCCGCAAATGGATTATGAAGGCGTCTGCAAACTTAAAAATGAACGTCTGCGCCTGGCTTATAAAAAACAAGGCCAGGAGGTGCTGGCATCGGAAGCGTTCAAAGAATTTTGGGACGCCAACAACAACTGGCTGGCGCCGTACGCCATGTTCTGCGCCCTGCGTGACCGCTTCGGCACGGCAGACTGGCACAGCTGGCCGCGGCATGCCCACTTTTCCGAAAAAGAAATGAAATCTTTCTTTTCCGTGGACAGCAAAGACCGCCAAAACGCCCACTTTTATTTCTATGTGCAGTTTTTGCTGCATACGCAGCTGTTGGACGCGCACCGTTACGCGCGGGAAAAAGGCGTCGCGCTCAAAGGCGATATTCCCATCGGCGTGTCCCCCCACGGGGCAGACGCCTGGGCCGAACCCGCCCTGTTCCATTTGGACGCGCAGGCCGGAGCCCCGCCGGATGATTTTTCCGAAATCGGACAAAACTGGTGCCTGCCGACGTATAACTGGGAAGAAATGGCCAAAGACGGCTATGGCTGGTGGCGGCGGCGTTTCTTACATATGTCACGTTATTTTGACGCTTACCGTATAGACCATGTACTCGGATTTTTCCGCATTTGGGAAATCCCCCTGCATGCCGTACAGGGGCTTTTGGGGCAGTTTTCCCCCGCTTTGCCTTTAAGCGCGCGGGAAATTTCCTTTGCTGGCCTGCCGTTTGACCAAGCCTATTTGCGCCCGTATATCTCCGACGCTCTGCTGCAGGAACTTTTCGGCGAACATGCGGAATTTGTCAAACAGCATTTTCTGCTCCCCGCCGAAAACGGCCTGTATGCCCTGCGCCAAGAATATGACACACAGCGCAAAATCCAGGCGGCTTTTTCCGCCCAGACCGACGAACGCACCCAAAAAATACGCGACGGGCTGTATACGCTGGCGGCGGAAGTGCTGTTCCTGCCGGACCGGCGGGACCCTCAATTATACCACCCGCGTATCGGCGCGCTGAAAAGCGCGGCCTTCCGCGCGCTTTCCCTCCCGCAGCAAAAGGCGTATGAGCAGCTGTACAATGATTATTTTTACCGCCGGCAGGACGACTTTTGGAAACAGGAAGCGCTTAAAAAACTGCCCGCGCTGGCCCAGGCCACGCGCATGCTCTGCTGCGCCGAAGATTTGGGCATGATTCCGCACTGCGTGCCGGAAGTGATGCATGCGCTGCAAATGTTAAGCCTGGAAATACAGCGCATGCCCAAACGAATGGGAGAAACCTTCGCCAAAACGGAAAACTACCCTTATCTGTCCGTGGCCACGCCGGGCACGCACGATATGTCCGTACTGCGCGCCTGGTGGCGGGAAAATTTCTCCCTGACGGAAAAATTTTGGCAGGAAGAACTGCACCG
>CALUXH010000004.1 GCA_944324695.1 uncultured Elusimicrobiales bacterium
ACAACGCCCGCCCGTTTGCCAAAAAAATGCTGGATATGGTGGCCGATTTAAAACAGGAAGTTTTGGCCCTGCCCGAGCCCGAAGAAGGCAAAGAAAGCTGGGCGTCGCGCTTTTTTGTCAACAAAACAGGCGACAAAAACAAAATCGGCCTGGTCGTCATCACCGGCGACAAAGGATTGGCCGGCTCTTTTAACGCGGTCATCCTGCGCGCCGCGGTGGGATTTTTAAAAGAACACCAGGATAAAGAAGTGTCCGTCTTTTGCGTAGGCAAAAAAGGGCGCGACTTTATAAACCGCCTGCGCCATAAAAACATCAAAATCGTATATGACAGCGTGGGTATTTTCCCCAAAGTGACTTACGCCCATGCGGAGCTTTTGGGAGAAGCGGTGATGAAAGAATTTTTTGAAAAGAATCTTTCCTCCGTCACGCTGATTTACAATGATTTTAAGTCTATGGGCAGCCAGCGGCTGGCGCAGTATGAAATGCTGCCTTTTGAGCTGGACCACGAAGTCAAAAAAGACGACGATAAAGAATTTCTTTTTGAACCGGGCGTCAAAGAAATTTTCCGCACGCTGGTGCCGCGCCTGATGAAGGCCAACATGTACCGTGTGCTGTTGGAAAGCCAGGCCGCCAACCTGGCCGCCACCATGAACGCCATGGACGCGGCCAGCAAAAACGCCGGCGAACTGGCCGACGCGCTGGGCGTCAAGCTCAACAAAGTGCGCCAGGCGGGCATCACCAACGAAATTTTGGATATTGTAAACGGGGCCAACGCCCTCAACGGATAAATTAGCAGGGGAAGAAAACATGAATACCGGAAAAGTCAGTCAGGTAATCGGCGCGGCCGTAGACGTGCAGTTTGACGCCGCCCATTTGCCGGCTATTGAAAACGCCATTGAAATACAACTTTCCAAAGACAAAGTCATCGTGGCGGAAGTCGCCCAACAAATGGGCGACGGCATTGTGCGCTGCGTGGCGCTGGAAAGCACCGACGGTTTGCAGCGCGGCGCCGAAGCGCGCGATACGGGCGCACCGCTGAAAGTGCCCGTGGGCGAAGGCTGCCTGGGCAGACTGATGAACGTGCTGGGGCAGCCGCAGGATCACCGCGGCCCCATTGACGCCAAAGCGCATATGCCCATTCACCGCGAGGCTCCTTCCCTGCAGGACCAGAACCCCACTCCGGAACTGTTTGAAACCGGCATTAAAGTGGTGGATCTGATCGCCCCGTACATGAAGGGCGGCAAGGTGGGTCTGTTCGGCGGCGCGGGCGTAGGCAAAACCGTGCTGATTATGGAGCTGATCAACAACGTGGCGCGCGAACACCACGGCAGTTCCGTTTTTGGCGGCGTGGGCGAAAGAAGCCGCGAAGGCAACGATTTGTGGCTGGAATTGCAGGACACGAAACTTAAAGACGGCAGCTCCGTGCTGGACAAAACGGTGCTGGTCTACGGGCAGATGAACGAACCCCCGGGGTCCCGCGCCAAAGTGGCCCTGACGGCCCTGACGCAGGCGGAATATTTCCGCGACGAAAAGGGGCAGGACGTGCTGCTGTTCTTGGACAATATTTTCCGCTTCGTGCTGGCCAACTCCGAAGTGTCCGCTTTGCTGGGTCGTATGCCTTCGGCCGTGGGTTACCAGCCGACGCTGAACACCGAAATCGGCAAATTGCAGGAGCGCATTACCTCTACCAAAAAAGGCGCTATTACGTCTATTCAGGCCGTATACGTGCCGGCTGACGACCTGACCGACCCCGGCGTGGCGGCCACCTTCTCCCACCTGGACGCGACGACGGTGCTTTCCCGTTCGTTGGCCAGCCTGGGCATTTATCCGGCCGTGGACCCGCTGGAATCCACCTCGCGCATTTTGGATCCGCGCGTCATCGGGGAGGAACATTATAACGTGGCCCAGGAAGTGCGCCGCATTCTGCAGAAATATAAGGACTTGCAGGATATCATCGCCATTCTGGGTATGGACGAACTGTCCGACGAAGACAAAAACACCGTCAACCGCGCGCGCAAAATACAGCGTTTCCTGTCTCAGCCGTTTGCGGTGGGCGAACAGTTTACGGGCCGCCCGGGCAAATACGTCAAACTGGCCGATACGATTAAATCCTTTAAAGGCATCGTTAACGGCGAGTATGACCATATTCCCGAGTCCTGTTTCTTCATGTGCGGCGGCATAGAAGACGTGCTGGCCAATTACGAAAAGATTAAAGACAACGAATAATTATGCCCAAAACGCTGACTTTAAACCTGATTACCCCGCAGAAGCAGCTCCTGGACGCGCTGCCGGTGCAGTCCGTCGTGCTGCCCGCCGCCGCGGGGGAATTGGGCGTGCTGCCGGGGCATATCCCCATGGTCGTGCAGCTGGATTTCGGTTCCCTTCGCTATAAAAAAGACGGCAAGGAAGAAGAGTTTGCCGTGCTGGGCGGATTTGCCGAAATCCTGCGCGACAGCGTCAACGTCTTTGCCGAAGGGGCGGACCTGGCCGATGAGATTGACGAAGAAGAAGAAAAACAGAAAATCAAACGCGCCAAAGAGTCCCTTTCCCGTAAAGACGCCGATATTGACTTTGAGCTGGCGGAGTTGGAAATTAAGCAGGCCATCGCCCGCATGAAAGTCAAAAAGCGGCATTTGGGATAACGGAAGTTTGTCTTTTACCGGTATTTGTATACGCGGGGCAAAACCATGTTTTGCTCCGCGTTACTTTTGGCGTTTTTTTGTGTACAATAAAAGAAAACGGCCGGAGAAAACATGAATAAAAAACCCGTCGTTGTCGGAATAGGAGAACTTTTGTGGGATATGCTTCCCGCCGGTAAACGCGCCGGCGGCGCACCCATTAATTTTGTGTATCACGCCACGCAGCTGGGGGCGGAAGGATACGCCGTCAGCGCGGTGGGAAACGACGCCTTGGGCGAGGAAATTTTGCATGAACTGGACAAAGCCGGCATACGGCATTGTGTTTCCGTGCTGCCGTATCCGACGGGGCATGTACAGGTCCGGCTCAAAGACGGCATTCCCGACTACACCATTGTGGAAGGCGTGGCCTGGGACCATATTCCGCTGACGCAGGCTTGTTTGGATTTGGTGTCCCGCGCCGACTG
>CALUXH010000005.1 GCA_944324695.1 uncultured Elusimicrobiales bacterium
TTTTTGGCGGCTTCGGCGGTGATGTGCTGCAGCTGGGCGTCCAGCTCAGCCTTGATTTGCTGCGCTTCCTGCCGCGCTTTGGCGGCGGCGGCTTTGTCGTTTTCTATTTGCTGTTCGCGTTTTTCCAACGCGCCGATGAGGCTTTTCCATGCAAATTTATGCAGCAGCCACACCAACAGCAAAAAGTTGACAACCGTCAGCGCCATCACCCCGAAATCGGGATTTAACAGTTTATCCATGCTTTCCCCTTCCGGAAAAAACTTACATGACCATGGTCAGCAGACAAATAACCAGACCCAACATCGCGGCGCCTTCCAGCAGAGCGGCGATAATGATCATGGTCGTGCGGACGGCGTTGGCGGCTTCGGGCTGGCGGGCGGTGCCTTCCAAGGCGGCGTTACCGATTTTACCCAACCCCAAACCGGCTCCGATAACGGTCAGACCCGCGCCGATACCGGCGGCGATGTATTTCAAGACTTCCAGTTCCATATGTTTTCTCCTTTTGCGGGAAGCCCCGCGTTTTAAATTAATGAGAGTGTATGACCAGCCCCGCGTAAATGGACGTCAGCAGCGTAAACACATACGCCTGCAGAAACGCCACCAGCAGCTCCAGCAAAGTCATAAAAATTTCCAGCCCCATGGCGGGAAAAGCCGACCCGACGCCGGCCAATTTGCTCATTTGTCCGATAATAAAAATAATCAGCAACAGGCTTAAAAGCACCATATGCCCCGAGAGCATATTGGCAAAAAGACGAATGGCCAATACGCATACGCGGATAATCAGGCTGATAACTTCCAACGGGAAAATAAGCGGCACCAGCCACCACGGCGTCCCGCCGGGCACAAAGGTTTTGACAAAGCCCCACCCGCCGTGAAATTTAATGCCGCAATATACAATCAGCGCGCCCGAACACAAAGCCAGCGCGCCCGTAACGGCGATGTTGGAAGTGATGGTTTTCATTTGCGGGATAAGGCCCGCGAGGTTGGAAAATAAAATAAACAAAAACAAAGTGCAGAAATAAGACAGGAACTGCTTGCCTTCCGCCCCCATGCCCGGCACGACAATGCCGTCGCGCATAAAGGTCACGTATTCTTCGCCCAGCGTATGCATCAGGCGCATAAACACGCTTTTGCCCGTACGGGACATAAGGATACATACAAACAGCAAAACCAGGCTGATGCCAAACATCGTCAGCGTATGCGCGGTAATGGGCAAATGTAACGTGCCCAGCATTACGCCGAAATCGTGATCCAAAATATGATGTGCTATGGTTTCAGATACTTCCATCTTTTTTATCGTCCTTTTGCGGGGCCTCGGCGCGCTCCATGCGTTTGGCTTCCTTTATGACAATATACATCCCTAAAGAAAAACCCAAAAATACGCCGCTCACCATCAGCCAGGGCGCGGTGTCCCAACGTTTGTCGGCCCAGTAACCGCCCGCCGTACACATGGCCACCGCCACGGCAAACTCCAAACCCAGGGTGGTAATCACCACCGTATCCTGCGGCGAAAACGGCCCGATGCGCATAAACTCCCCGTTTATTTACCGAGCGGTAAGTTATACATATATTATAGATTAATTCGCCGAAAAAAGCGAATTTTTCCGCCCGTTTTTTCTCTTTTCTATATTGTATTAAATCCGACGGAAAAGAAAAACGATTTTTTGGATAAGTTCTGCCGGGGAAAGCGGCGGCGCCGGGACGCGTTTTGATGGCGCAAGGCAAAAGCAAAGCCCCCGCCTGAGGACGGGGGCTTTGATTAAATGGCGTAGGTGAATATTTTGCTTTCAAAAGGCTTTAGATCCACTTCAAGCCCCTGGTCTTTAAGCTGTGGCGTGGCGTCCACATGACCGCCGGAAAACTCTTCCGTTACCTGTTTGCCCTCTCCCACGGAGGCCTTTATTTTCACCAGGCATTTGGCCGCGGCGGCGCTGTAATTGATAATGACGGTGGAAGCGGTATTCATTTGCTTCCAGGTCCAACACAGGATATTGTGGTTGGAGCCGTCCCCGCAGCAAGGGTTGGCTTCCGTCAAAGACCACTGCCCTCCGTGAAAAGCCGGCTTGGAGGCAATTTTAAGCAGCTTTTCATAATAGGCGCGTATCGGAGCGTCTTCTTTGAAAAAATCTTTCTCATACTGTATGGGTACGCGGACGGGGTGCCCCATCATTTGAAACAGATAAATCATGCGCGCCCCGGGAAGCGTGGCGATAATCGTGCTGGCCGCCAATGATTTTTCCCGGCCGAAAGCTTTTAAACTTTCCTCTTCATCATGATTGGCCGTAAAGCGAATGGAACGCATTTGATACAAATGCTCCGCGCCCAAATGCGCTTTTATGCTTTCAGGATTGGAAAAGCGCAGGCGGTCGTAAAGCACCTTGTCATAGGTGTAATCAAAACCCATTTGCTGTATTTCCCACTCCAGGCCCCAGTATACTTCGGCAATAAATTTAAAATCGGGGTGTTCCTCTCGCACTTTGTGCAAAGCTACAGACCAAAACTCTTCTTTGGGCAAAGCCCCGCCGATAAATTCCCACCAGGTATCTCTGTGCACCTTGTTCAGCGTCAGCATGGCCATATCGCAGCGGACGCCGTCGCACAAAGAGGCCACTTTCAGCAGATTTTCAAGCATGAACTGCCGGGTTTTGGGATTAAAATAATTCAGCTGCGCGCTGTCCGTCCACGGGGCAAAATACGGGTCACGCCCGTGCGCAATCCATACGCCGGCCGTGTTTTGAAAGAACCAATCTTTATGCGCGCGCGGCTCCTCTTTGCCGGTATTAATATATAAGTCCGGGTCAGAATCCACATAGGGGCAGTCTATGGCCGTATGGTTGGCCACGAAATCCAAGAACAGCTCCATGCCCATGGCGTTTAATTTTTCATGCAGTTGGCGCAGGCCTTCTTCTCCGCCCAGATCCGGCGCGGCTTCATACTTATAAATAGCGTAGGGGGACGCAATGACGTCATCCGTCTTAAAATCAGGATATACCTGCCGGATTTGCGCCAAAATATCCGCATTTCCACGCGCAATTTGCCCGGCCTTGGGGCTCTGCTGCCAGACGCCCATCAGCCACACGGCGTCAAACCCGAGGGCTTTGAATTCCTGCCAATAACGGTCGGGAATCTCCTGCAAGGCAAAACGCCTGCCGTGCTCGGCTTGTAAACGCGCAAGCCAAGCACGCGTATTTATTTCTAAAATATGCGGATTCGTCCTCATAACAAAACTCCCCTAGGTATTTTATAGCACTTTGGAAAGCATTTGTAAACCCTCTTTTCTACCGCTCGGTAAGGCCTTCTTTCTCCCTCCGGAGAAAGGAAGCGCGTCCCTTGCACGTGCCCATCCTGCCGCACAAAACGCTTTTCTGCGCCTTATGCCCCAACGGCCGGGGCGGATAAGGCCGAAAAAGCAAATAAACTTCTTCTATGGAAATTCACAAGCGGCCGCAGTGGAAAGATCCGTCCGTTTTTCTTTTTTTACGCTTTGCCGAAAAAACATATTTTTGCCTGCAAAAAAAGAAAACACTTTTAAAAACAACAAAGCCGCCCTTTTGGGGCGGCTTTGTTCCTTTGCAGACTAAAACTTAAGCCTGGGCCTGCTTGGCCACGTCCACCAACTGTTTAAAAGACACGGGGTCTTTAATGGCCATTTCGGACAGCATTTTGCGGTTGAGCGTAATGCCGGCTTTGGCCAAACCGTTGATGAATTTGGAGTAGCTGATGCCGTCTTCGCGCACCGCGGCGTTGATGCGGGTAATCCACAACTGGCGGTAGGTGTGCTTTTTGTCACGGCGGTCAA
>CALUXH010000006.1 GCA_944324695.1 uncultured Elusimicrobiales bacterium
TGCTGACGGAGATGATTAAAGGCAAAACGCTGGAGCAGGCCTCCAAAATCACCAACCAGGACATTGCCGACGAGCTGGGCTCTTTGCCCGCCGAAAAAATGCATTGCTCCGTGATGGGCATGGAAGCCTTGGAAGCGGCGGTGCAAAGCTACCGCCAGGGCGGCAAGCCCGTGGTGTTTGAACAGCAGGCCGAAAAAATCGTCTGCCGCTGTTTTAACGTATCCGAAGAAGCCATTATCAAGGCGATTCGCGCCAATCACTTAAAAACCGTGGAAGAGGTGACTTTTTACACCAAAGCCGGCGGCGCCTGCGGGCAGTGCAAAGGCGAAATACAGAAAATTTTAGACAAAGTCAATTCCTGTGCGGCGCCCGCGCCGGAGCCGGCCAAAGACAAAAAATTTGCCGATTTGACCATCGTGGAAAAAATCAAACGCATTGAAAAAGTGCTGGAAGACGATGTGCGCCCGCAGTTAAACGCCGACGGCGGCAGTGTGGAGCTGGTGGACGTAAACGGTTCTGCCGTCAAGGTGCGTTTGCTGGGCATGTGCAGCGGCTGTATGGCCGCGCCCGTGACGCTGAAAGGTTTTGTGGAAAAAACGCTGAAAGAAAAACTGGACCCCTCCATTACCGTGGAGCAGGCCTAAAAGGGGGCGGGGAGTGAAACTTATTTATTTGGACAACAATGCCACCACGCGCGTGGCGCCTGCGGTGGCGGAAGCGATGCTTCCGTATTTTACGGAAAAATACGGCAACGCTTCTTCCATGTATCCGCTGGCCGCCGAAGCCAAAAAAGCCATGGATATTGCGCGCGCCGAAGTGGCCGACTTAATCGGCGCGGCATACCCCGATGAAATCATTTTCACTTCCTGCGCTACGGAGAGCGACAATACGGCCGTTTTTTCCGCCGTGCGCAGTTATCCGCAAAAAAAACATATTATTACGTCTGCGGTGGAGCACCCCGCCGTCCTGCACCCGTATTCCTATTTGGAAACGCAGGGTTATAAGGTGGATTATATCGGCGTAGACGCGCAGGGGCGTTTTGATATGCAGCAATATAAAAAAGCGCTCAGAGACGATACGGCCTTGGTGTCTGTCATGTGGGTGAACAGTGAAACGGGCACTATTTTCCCCATACCGGAAATAGCCGCTTTGGCCAAAGAACACGGGGCCTTGTTTCATACCGATGCGGTGCAGGCCATCGGCAAGCTGCCCATAGATGTTAAGAATACAAAAATCGATATGCTTTCTTTGTCCGGGCACAAGTTTCATGCTCCTAAAGGCGTAGGCGCGCTGTATGTGCGGCGCGGAACACGTTTTACGGGCTTTATGATGGGCGGACACCAGGAAAGGGGTCGCCGCGGCGGGACGGAAAACATTCCGTATATTGTGGGCCTGGGTACCGCGGCGGTATTGGCCAAAACCCGTTTGTCCGATGGAAGCATGGAGCGAATGGCCGCTTTGCGCGACAAACTGCAAAACGGATTGTTGTCCGCCATTGCCGACAGTAAATTAAACGGCGATCCGCAAAATCGCGTAGCCAATACGGTGAATATCAGCTTTGGCTATGTGGAAGGGGAAGCGATTCTTATGCATTTAAACGAATACGGCATTTGCGCTTCTTCCGGTTCGGCCTGTACGTCGGGCTCCCTGGAGCCGTCGCACGTTTTGCGTGCGATGGGGGTGGATTTTCAATTTGCGCACGGTTCGGTGAGGTTTTCTCTGTCCGAGCAGACGACGGAAGAAGAAGTGGACAAAGTGCTGGAAGTCCTGCCAGGCATTATTGAAAACTTGCGCAAAATATCTCCGTTTTCTCGCATGAATGCCGATAAATAATATACCAGAGGCTTTCTTGATACACCCAGCGCCCGCATTTGCATGCGGGCGTTGGTTTGTAATATAATAAATCATCTTTTGCAAACAGGAGATGACGGTGAAAAAAATAGGCTTATTATTTCTTTTTGTTTTAACGGCGGGCATTTTATTTGCCAAAACGACGGTTATGTATCATACCAGCGATACACATGGGTTTTTCTATCCCAAAAAAGGCCGCGGCGGTTTCGCCGCCGCCAAAGCCGTGCTGAATCAGGGACCAAAACATTATTTGTTGCTGGACGGAGGAGATTTTGCGGAAGGGACGATGGAAGTGAAAACCTCCAAAGGACTTAAAGCCGTACAATTGATGAATAAAATGGGCTATCAGGCGGCGACGTTGGGCAATCACGAATTTGCTTATCGGGAGGCGGCGCTTGAAAATATGCTGCAAGAGGCGGATTTTGCGGTGCTGGCCGCCAATTTGGTGGAGAAAAAAACCGGTAAAATGCCGGCCCATGTATTGCCGTATAAAATTTTTGATGTAAATGGAGTCCGTGTAGCCGTTATCGGACTGGCCAATGCCAAACCTACGCGGCCGACGGAAAAATATACATTCACCGATCCGCTGGCCGCTTTGGAAAAAGTATTGCCGGAAGTGGAGAAACAAAAACCGAACGTGGTGGCCGTTTTGGCGCATGACTCTTTGGCAGACGACAAGCCCGAGCGTCCGTTTTATATAGGGGAAATCGGACGGCGTTTTTCCGGCCGCGTACATGTGGTGCTGGGTGGACACGCGCATAAAATTTTTAGCAATAAATACATAAAAGACGTTTTGTTTGTGGAGGACGGGGCCCATTTGCAGTTTTTGGGCAAGGTGGTCATTACCACGGATGACAAAACGGGCGAATTTGTGGCGGCGGAATCTTTTATTATTCCGCTGGATATTGCCAAGACCGGAGAAGATAAAGGCATGGCCGCCTATGCGCAGTCCTTGAAAGAGCCGGGTATGGACGAAGTGTTGGGACAGACCGCCGACGCTTTGCCCAAACGTTCCGCCAAGGCCGCAGACATGGACGGCGCGGCGGAAAATTGGATAGCCGACGTGGCCCGCGCCTACAGCCAAGCCGACGTGTTTGTACACAACAGCGCCGGCGTGCGTACAGGTTTGGAAAAGGGCCCCGTTACGCGCAGGGATTTGATGGATATGTTCCCGTTTGACGATACGGTGATGGTGATGAAAGTGAACGGGAAATTTTTAAAAGAGTTGGTGCGCACGTCTTTGCTGCCGCGCAATTTGCTGGCATATTCCGGTTTAACCGTAACATACCGTAAAGACAAAAAAGGCCGCGCCAAGAACGTTAAAGTATATGTAAACGGGAAGAAAGTAAAAAATAAGGATATATATGTTTTGGCGACCAATTCTTATTTGGCGGGCGGCGGCAGCGAAGGAAAAATGTTCAAAAGCGTCGCCGCGGAAAATAAAAAGACTGCCGGAGACAAGACGATACGCGCCTTGCTGGAGGATGCGCTGAAGCAGGGTCCCGTCTCCGCACCGGACACGGGCCGCGTGCGGCAATTGAAATAATAATATTATGTGATTCGTCCGAACGCCCGCGCTTGAAGCGGGCGTTTGTTTTTGATAGGATAAAAACAGCCGTTTCCCGCCGTGTGCGGCGGTTTTTGCCGCAAGGAGAGCGCATGAAAAAACTACTTTTATTTTTGGCTTTGACTTTTTTCGCCGCCGGTCTGTTTGCCAAGACGACGGTCATTTACCATACCAGCGACACGCACGGATTTTTTTACCCTAAAAACGGGCAGGGCGGTTTTGCCGCTTTGGCCGAAGTGCTGGATGAAGAGGAAAACCCCTACCTGCTGCTGGACAGCGGGGACTTTGCCAACGGCACCGCGGAAACCAAAAACTCCAAAGGCCTTAAAGCCGTGGCTTTGATGAATGCGCTGGGCTACCAGGCCACCACCATCGGCAATCACGAGTTTGACTTCCGCGATGAAGCGCTGGAGCCTATTTTGCAGAATTTGAAATTTCCGGTATTGGCGGCCAATTTCCTGGAGCGCAAAACCGGCAAATATCCTCCGTTGATTAAGCCGTATAAAATTTTTGACGTGGACGGCGTCAGCGTGGCCGTTATCGGACTGGCCAACCGCTATCCCACCAATGATGACAAAACCTATAAATTTACCAAGCCGCTTCCCGCGCTGAAAAAGGCGCTTGAAGAAGTGGAAAGAGAGAATCCGGACGTGGTAGTCGTGTTGGTGCATGACGGGTTGCGTGATACCAAGCACGGCACGCAGGCGTATGTGGGGAAAATCGGCAAAAAATTCGGCGGCCGCGTGCATGTAGTGTTGGGCGGGCATGTGCACAACATCGTACAAAACGAGTACATTAACGGAACTTTATATGTAGAAAGCGGCTGCTATGTGCAAAACGTCAGCAAAATCACCGTCCAAACCGATGATGAAACCGGTAAGTTTGTTTTCGCCAAATCGGAGCTTATTCCGCTGATTATTGATGAGGTCGGAGAGGATGAAGAAATTGCCGAATATGCCCAGTCTTTAAAAGAGCCCGGTATGGACGAAGTTTTCGGCGAGGCGGCGGAGACCGTTACCCGCGTTTCTCCCGTTGCGGAGCATAAAGACGGCCCGCTTAACGACTGGATTGCCGATTTGGGGCGCGCCGCGGCCGGTACGCAAATTTTCGTGCACAATAACGGTGGCACCCGCGTAGATATGGAAAAAGGCCCCGTCACCCGCAGAGACACCACCGACATCCATCCGTTTGACAACGGCATTGTAAAAATGACGGTGGACGGCAAATTTTTAAAATATTTGGTCAAAAAATCGCTCCTGCCGCGCAGCCTGTTTACATATTCGGGGTTGACGGTTACTTACCGCAATAGAAAAGGCAAAGTGAAGGATTTGCAGCTTTTTGTGGACGGGGAGCCCGTGGAAAACCATAAAAAATATACCCTGGCCACCAATTCCTATATCGGTTACGGAGGCAGCGAGGGTTGGCCGTTTAAGAAAATTAAAGACACCGATAAAGAAATGCTGCCGAACGTTACCATCCGCAGCGTATTGGAAAACGGTCTGAAAACGCAGTCGCCGGTGAAGTCCGTGCCGACGGGGCGTATTGTGGAATTTAAATAATGCGTCAAACCGTCTGTTATCTTATTGCATTCTGTCTGCTGCTTGACTGTCTTGGCGGCTGCAGCAGAAAGCAGGAGCCGTCCGCCTATTTATTTTTTACTTCCGATATAGAAGGCGTATTCTGGGCGCGGCCCGAACCGCGCTACGGCAATGAGGTGACGGGCGGACTTTCTATTTTGAAGGCTTTTTTGGATAAACAGGCCTTGCCTTTTGTGCTTTTGGAGGGAGGAAATTGGTTCGCCCAAACGCCCGAGGGTACGCTTTCGCAGGGAGAGTATTTTAATACGGCAGCCGCCACCTTGCCCTATGCGGGGCGTTTGTTTACGGAAAAGGATTTGGCTTATGGATGGGGGGCTTTAAGCCGGATTATTAAAGATTCCCCCGCGCCGTTTGTCCTCTCCAACGTTACGGTCAACGGGAAACTCCCCGCCGGTGCGCGCCCTTGGCTTTTGACGCGCGCGGGGGAATACCGTATCGGCGTATTTGGCATTGTAAGTCGTCAGGCTTTAGAAGGGAAAAGGCGTCTGGCCGGGCTGAAAATCAGCGAAGAAATCGCCGCCGCGCAAGAAGCCGTGCAAACCTTGCGCGAACAAGGGGCCGATGTGGTGGTACTTATCAGCGCGTTGGGGTCATCTGACGACAAATCCGCGCTCACCGACGCCGCTTTGGCGCGTGAAGTGGATGGCATAGACGTCATTTTAAGTTCCAATCTGGGCCGCGACGCCGCCGAAACGGAAAAGGTCAACCATACTTTAATTGTTTATCCCGGCTCCAAGCTGGACGGGGTGGGGCGTGTAAGCTTGTTTTTTAATAAAGACAAAGAATTGACGGACGCGCGTTTTGACGATATCGTTTTATACCGCCGTGACTTCGGAGAAAATCAGGAAGTGGCGGAAAAAGTGGCCGCTGTGCGCCGCGTCGCGCGCGGACAGATGAACCGCCCGGCGGGAAAGTTGGAAAAAGAATTAAAAGGAAATTTGGACGCAGAGTCGGAACTGGGGAACTGGACGGCCGACTGCCTGCGGCGCTGGGCCAAAGCCGATGCGGCCGTGATTAACGCCGATTCTCTGCGTGCCGATTTGCCGGCCGGTTCCGTCACCCAATATGATTTGTACGGTGTGTACCCGTATGCGGACCATATTACGTTTTTGGACATTAAGGGCTCGGCCCTGCGCCGCGCGTTGGAAGAGGGGCTTTCCGTACCGCATAATTTTGCGCAGATTTCTGGTTTGGATATATCTTACGACCCTGCCGCGCCGGAAGGGAACCGCATCCGTTCCATCAAAGTCAATGGCGCGCCGCTGGGGGCCTCGTCCGTGTACCGTGTGGCCGTAACGGACCATATGCTGGCCGGCGGCGCCGGGCATGACGGTTTTATTGATTCACTGGAATTTAAAAATACGCAAGTGGAAGTGCGCACGGTCATGCGGCTGTGCCTGTCCGGCCGTCCGCGTATTGAAGTACCGGAAAGCGGCCGCTGGAGAAAAATCAAATGACTTCTCCCGTGCGCGCACTTAAAATCGGTGCTTTTACCGCTTCAAACAATATTTGGCTGGCTCCCATGGCCGGCGTAACGGACGGGCCGTTTCGCGCGTTGTGCCTACGCGGCGGCGCGGGCGTGGTCTGTGCCGAAATGGTGTCGGCCCATGCCTTGCATTATGCCAATCCGCGCAGTCTGCGCATGCTGCGCGTGGACGAACGGGAAAAGCCCGTATCCATGCAGATTTTTGGTTCGGACGAACAGACGATTGCCGAGGCCGCCCGCGCCGCCCAGGCCCGCGGGGCCGATATCGTGGATATTAATGCGGGCTGTCCCGTAAAAAAAATCAACAAAGCCGGCGCCGGCTGCGTGCTGATGAAAGATCCCGCTCATTTGGGCCGGTTGGTGGCTGCGGCGGTAAAGTCCGTCCGCGTGCCCGTGACGCTTAAAACGCGCATCGGACTCAAAAGCGGCGTTTTGTTGGGTGATGAAATCGCCCGCGTGGCGGAAAATGAAGGGGCCTGCGCCGTGATTGTTCACGCCCGCGCCGCCGAAAATGTGCACGCCGGGGAGCCGGATTTGGATGCGCTGGCCAAGGTGTGCGCGTCGGTCAAAATCCCCGTCATCGGCAACGGAGGCATCAAAGACGGACAAACCGCCCAAAAGTTTTTTGTCGCCGGCTGCGCCGGAATTATGATAGGCCGTGCGGCGGTGGGAAACCCCTATATTTTTAAGGATATACAAGAGGAGCTGGCCGGCCGTACGCCGCAGCCCATGACGCCGCGGAGGCGGGCGGACATTTATCTGGCGCTGATAGAAGAAAATGTGGCCCGCTACGGTGAAAAAATAGGCGTGGGCCGCAGTAAAAAAACGGCCGGCTACTGGCTGCGGGATTTCCCCGGTGCGGCAGAAATACGCGGGCGTTTTGTGCGTCTGGAGACGCTGCCGGACATCCGCGCGCTGTTTGAAAGCCTTTCTTTTTAATTCCCCTATACACGGCCTTTTTGTTTTGGTATAATATACAAGAAACCACGAGTCATTAATGCGGCGGCCACCACTCCGCTGCGCTTTAATAACAAAAGGTAAACAAGAAATTATGACGAAAACTTTTCTGCCTTCCGTCAAGGAAGTTGAAACCACCCG
>CALUXH010000007.1 GCA_944324695.1 uncultured Elusimicrobiales bacterium
GCGCAGCAGCCAAAACCCGTCCGCAGGGGCGGACGGCACCTCGCCGATGTCCTTTAAACGCGCTTTTGTATTAAATGCCGGTTCCGACGCCGAACGTGAAGCGCAGGTGGAGGAGCTGGTGTCCGAGCTGGAGCGCGCCGTCAGCGCGGCCTCCGACAAGTACGACGTCAACATGACCCTGCAGGGCCGCACGATGGATTATACTTCCCCTTCCGCGCTGACGCAGGACCGCACCTCCGCGCCCAAAGCCGTATATGACCCGCGCATTGTGGGCAATGACATGGGGCTGTGGGTGATGGGGAAAAGCTGGGTGCGCTATGTAGACGAAATAGAAGCGGATTTAAATGAACAGATCTTGCAGAAGCCGACGGCGGAATATTTGATTTTGCAGGGGTTGGCCGCGCTGTTGGCCGGCAATGCCGCCGCGGCGGAAAAGGCTTTTGGGGCCGCGCAAAAACGCCATGCATCCGATCCCCTGCCCCTGCTGGGCCTGGGCACGGCGGCCGTTATCGCCGCGCAGGACGAAACCGCCGCGGCATATTACCGCCAGGCCTTGGAAAAAGACCCGGGCAATAAAACCGCCAAACGCAACTTGAAAGTGCTGGAGGCAGAGTGAGAAAATACGGCCAGCATTTTTTAATCAGCCAACGCGTGATTGACGCTATTGTGTCTGCGGTGCCGGCAGGAACGGCGGACCTGGTGGAAATCGGTCCCGGGCGCGGCGCGCTGACGGAAAAACTGCTTCAGAAAAATTTTTCTTCTTTTACGCTGATTGAAATTGACCCCGAAATGCGGGATTTTTTGCTGCAAAAATTTCCGCCGTTGGAAGGCCATGTCGTCCTGTCTGATTTTTTAAAATTTGACTTGTCTTCCCTTTCCCCAAAACCGACCTTTTTCGTCAGCAACCTGCCTTATATTGACGCGGCGGATATTTTGGACAAGGTCTTGTCCTGGCCGTATTTTGCGGGGGCGGTGTTTATGTTTCAAAAGGAACAGGCCCAGCGCATTTTGGCTGCCGCCGGACAAGAAGGATACGGCCCCCTCGGCATTTTGACGCAGCTGCGCGCGCGGCCTTGCCGGCTGCTGCGCGTGGGCAAGGCGTGTTTTAATCCGCCGCCAAAGGTGGAGAGCATGGTGCTGACTTTTGAACCGCTGCCCGCCGTTCTTCCGCCTGTGGAATATGCGCATTTTGCGCGGCTTGTCAAAGCGGCTTTTGCGCATAAGCGCAAGACTTTGTTTAATTCGCTGCTGCTGTCGGGTTGGGACAAAGAACGCGTGACAGACGCGCTGGCGCGTGCGGGCGTTGCGCCTGCGGCTCGCGCGCAGGAAATTACGTTGGAAAAGTTCTTGGAAATACACCGCCTGCTTTTTTAAAAAACGCTTTTCTGAAAACCCGCTTTGTATTCCAAAATTTGCTCCCGTGGGTCAAACGGTTTTACTTCTTCCAAATGCAGGCCGCGTACGGCGGAGGAAATCAGCGCGCTTTCCCGCGTTTCCCGCGGCGCATAATGCCGTCCCGCCGTCAGCAGGGCTTCTAACGGGACCAGCCCGACGAGTTCGCACCCCGTGGCCTTTAGGCCCAGCGCGGCGGCCTCTTTTCGGCAGGCTTCATAGACGGCGTGCAGCGGCGCGGTGCGAAAATCGGTAATATTGCAGGACACTTGGGCGCGGGCGAAATTTTCCATATACCAGCCGATGGCTTTTACCCCTTGTAATCCGCCGGAACTGCCGCGGATTTTGGCGGCGATGATTTTGGCCGGCGCGGGGTCTTGGGTATTTAAATTGATATTAAACGCAATTAAAATATTCCGTGCGCCGATGACGCACGCGCCGCTTTTGGCGGCGGTTTCCGTCAGCGTATGCGGACCGAAGTCCGGCGGCAGGGTGCGCAATTTTTCATTCAGGCTTTCGTATTCCCCTTTGCGGATAAAAGCCAGGTTTTTGCGCTGCGGTGCGCAGGCCGCCGCTTCGTACAGATACACGGGCACGCCTAACTCCGTACCCACGCGCCGGCCCAGTTCCCGCGCCAGTCGGGCGCATTCTTCCAGAGAAATTCCTTCCAGCGGCACCAGCGGACACACGTCCACCGCCCCCAGCCGCGGGTGGGCCCCGTGCTGTGTGCGCATGTCAATGAGGCGGCAGGAAAGCGCGATAAAATCAAATAATGTCCGGGTTACGGCGTCCGGCTCTCCGGCCAGGGTAAACACCGTGCGGTTGGCGGCGGGATTGGCGTCTGCGCCTAAAAAACGCATGTCCGGTGCGGCGCGCAACAGCTCTTCCAGCGCGCGCAGTACGGCGGGATTTTTCCCTTCAGATACATTGGGCACCGCTTCCACAAAAGGCATATTTACATTATAGCGCAAAAAGCGCCGTCGGCCGGGATAAAAAATTTCTTCGGAAAAATATTTTGATTTTTCAAAACTTTTGCTATAATACATATAGATAGCTATTAAGTTTAGTTATCTGAAATAATTAACATAAGGAAGTAAAAAGTAAAATGGCAAACGGAAAAGTGAAATGGTTTAACGACCAGAAAGGTTATGGTTTCATCACGCCCGAAGACGGTTCTAAAGATCTCTTTGTGCACTATCAGGAAATTCAGGGCGATGGTTTTAAAACCTTGGCCGAAGGCCAGGAAGTAGAATTCGAAATCGTCGAATCCGAAAAAGGCCCGAAAGCCGTGAAAGTCGTTAAAAAATAAATTTTTATTTTTTTAGACTTTTCAAACCCGTGCCTCCGGGCACGGGTTTTTTTCTGGGTTCTCTTGTTGCAGAGGCAGATTTGTTCCGTTTGCCGGAGCAAAAAACAAACCGAAACGCGGCGGCCGGCAGGCCGGCGTAAAATTGAAATGATACCGGAGGTGGTATACTATGGATGTTAAACACGCAGCCGTGAAAGAGGCTCCTCTTTCCGAGTTGTGGCTGCTCTCTTATCCGCTTATCATCACGATGGCGGCGCAGGTGGTCATGCAATTTGTGGACCGTATGTTTTTGGCGTGGTACAGCCATGACGCACTGGCGGCGTGCGTGCCCGCCGGAGCGCTGGCCATGACGTTTGCCTCTATGTTTATGGGGCTGGCCAGCTATACCAGCGTGTTTGTTTCCCAGTTTTACGCACAGAAAAAATATGCTTCCGTTACCGTTTCTTTGTGGCAGGGCGTTTTGCTGGCCATACTGTCTTCCTGTTTGCTGGCTTCCTTGACGCCGCTGGGCGGTGCGTTGATACGCTTTTTTGATCACGGGGCAAATGTTACTCCGCTGGAATTGACTTATTTCGGCATTTTAAATTTATTCGGCGGTCTGTCCGTTATCAATAACGCCTTAGCCAGTTTTTTCAGCGGGCGCGGGCAAACCAAAGTGCCCATGTACGTAACCATATTCGGCAATATCGTCAATATCGTCATGGATTATATTATGATTTTCGGCAAGCTCGGTTTCCCTGAAATGGGTATAGCCGGTGCGGCCTGGGCCACTATTTTAGGCGTGGGCTCCATGACGCTGATTTACATCGGTCTTATCTTTGGCGGGCGCGTGCGCAAACGCTTTAAAGTGGCTCGTCTGGCAGGTTTTTACAAACCCGTTTTTGCGCGTATGCTGCGCTTTGGCGTGCCTAACGGATTTGGGTTTTTAATGGACACGGTGTCTTTTACGCTTTTTACGTTTATGGTGGGAAATATTGACGTGATTTCCCTGCAGGCCAGCAATGTGGTCATGTCCATGCAGCCGGTGGTGTTTACGGTGATTTTGGGCCTGGGCGTGGGTATACAGATTTTGGTCAGCAAATACCAGGGGCTTAACCGGCCCGATTTAAGCGTGCGCGTGCTTAAAAACGCCTGCGTCATCGGATATAGCTATGCCGGAACGGTGGCGTTGGCTTTCTTTTTTGCCGCGCCGCTGTTTGTGGGTTTATTTATTCCGCCTGCGTCAGCCGATGCGGCGGCCATTACGGCCAAGACTTATCCGCTGATGAAACTGGTCAGCTTGTTTGTTCTGTTTGACGCTACTTATCTTATCTTTGGCGAAACCATACGCGGCGCGGGCGATACGCGCTATTATATGATGGTGATGTTGGCCTGCGCGTGGCTGTTGCTGATTCCCGGTACGTGGTTTTTGGTGTATAAAATGCACAGCAGCGTATTTGTCGTGTGGAGCTGGCTGACATTTTATGCCGGTTTGACGGCGGTGTTTATGGTATGGCGTTTTCTGTTGGGCAAATGGAAAAGCATACGCGTTACCGTACAGTAATAAGTTTCATATGCAAACGCCCCGCTCTTATGAGCGGGGCGTTTGCATGTGTATATTTATTTATCCTGCGGTTGCACCATCAGCCGCGCCGCGCCCGTGTGCGCCGAAAATTCCGGCGCGTACATGGACTGCGCCTGCGCGGGCAGGGCGTGATAGTCGCCGCCCAGCGTGGGGCGCAGGGTGTAGCGCAGCGTATAGGTGCCGGCTGGCACGCGGTCAAAGAAGAAATTGGTGGCCGCGTCGCGGTTTTCGCGGTAGAAGCTGAGCGCGTCATGGCTCCACCCGCTTAAAAGCTCCGTGCTTTCAAAGCCGGCGGGTTTGGGGTCGGTCAGCACCACAAAATCAAAGGCGGACGATGTGATCAGCGTCAGGCGCACTTCCACCTCACTGCCTACGGGCAGGGCTTCCCCTTCCTGCAGAGGACGCACTTTTTCCGCGCCGTTTTCCGTATATTTCAGCAGGTACTCGCGTTTGACGTTCAGCACGCCTTCGGGGGAAGGTAGGGCGTTGGCCGTGGTATACACCGCGTCCAGCGTGACAAAGCCCGTCAGCCCGCCGCGTTTGGTAACGGAAGCCGTATAGTATTTGTCTGCCACATTTTGCCCTTGCTGCGTCCAGGCCAGTTGCTGGCTCCAGTCCAGCGGTTCAAAATGCAGCGTTTTCTTTTCGCCGCCCCATTGCAGGGTGTATTCGGCCGGGTCGTCCAGCAGGCCGTTGCGTTTCATATAATCCAGCAGGGCGTATACCGCCTCTGCCGTCGCGGCGGAGGAATCCCACGCCTGCGCCTTGCGGTTAAAGAGCAGCCATTTGACCAGCCCCTGCGCTTTATCCGATTCGGGCCGCACCTCCAGTAGCGTGCGCAGCGTGGCCGTTTGCGTGGCCAGGGTGTCGTTGTACCACAGCCAGCTTTGCGCTTCGGGTGCGAAATACGAACCCGTTACGGGGTCGGTGCGCATTTGCGAAAGCACCACGTCCAAATAGTTTTGCGCCTTGGTGTTTTTGCCCAGGCGGTAATAGGCCGCTGCGGCGTAGGTCTGTCCCAGCGGAGTCATGTATTGGGCGTGTTCGTCGGCGTAATCCAGCCAGTTTTGCACGGGAGCGTTTTTAATTTCTTTCCAGTCCTGCGGGAAAGCCGTAAACACATACGCGGCGTACAGCGCGTGTGCCACCGTGGAAGCGGAACCCGCGGATTCCTTCAGGTTTTTTTCAATGCGCGGGGCCAGCCAGGCCAGCGCTTTTTGGGCCGCGGTCTGCGGGATTTTTCCTCCGTAGCGCAGCGCTTCGGCGTAAGCGGAAAGCAGGCGCAAGGTGATGTATTGGCTGGGCGTGCCGCCGGGCATCCAGCTGTATCCGCCCGAGGCCGTCTGGTATTTGGCCAGGTCTTTTTCGGCTTTGGCGCGGGCTTTTTCCACAGCGGACGGATTAAACAAGTCCGTCAGAAATTCTTCGCGTTCCGCCCCGCCGCGGGACTGCTGCAACCACGGCGTTTGCGACAGCAACAGCAAACGGGCGGGGTCCTGCTCGTCCCATGCCGGCGTTTGCGTATCGCGTTTGGGCAGGTCCGCCACCGCGTTTTGCAGAAGCGGATAAGTTTTGTAAAAACCGTTGACCACCGACAGGGGCACATAACGGTCGGCAATGCTTAAAGCGTCTTCATGGCGCGGCCTTAACAGCTGCGGCATGGCGTTAAACACCGATAACAACAGTCCCGGGTCCACCCGCAGGGTGACGGAGGAAACTTCGCGCGTGGCGTCGGGCGTCAGCAGGTTGTCCAGTTTCAGCTTCTGCGTGCCGCTTTCCAGCGCGGCCGTGACGCTTTCCGTCAGGCGTTCTTTGGCGGGCAGCAGGGGCAACTCTCTGCTTTCTGCGTCCGTGTCTTTGTCAGCGCGCACCGTGGCGGTGATATTTAAAATGCCCACGCCTTGGGGTACGGTGACGGACCAGGTTACTTCCTTTGTTGTGCCCGCGGGGACGGACACGCTTTGCGCCGTTTTTTCCACGCCGAATTTTGCCGCGGCGTTTTGGCCGTCCTGCATCAGGTCCAGCGTGACTTCGGCGGAGCGTTTTTTACCCGTTAAGTTGGTCACTTGCGCCACAATTGTGCTGACGTCTCCTTCGCGCCAGAAGCGCGGCAGGGACAGGCGCACCATGATGTCTTTCTGCGTTACCGTCTGCGCCGTATAAGCGCCGAAATCGGCGTTGCGCGTCAGCGCAAACGCCACCAGATTCCACGCGGTCAGGCTTTCGGGCATGGTAAACGTAAGGGTTCCCTTGCCGTTTTGCAGCGGCACCATAGGGTTGAAATACGCCGTTTCCGAGAAGTCCGTACGCGGCGCGGTTTGCCCCGCGGTACCGTTTTCCGCACCGCCTGCATCCGCCGTGGCGGAGGCGGATTCTTCCACCGCCATTTCCATTCCATCGCGCGCCGCCGTGTCAAAGACGGCGGAATTTTGCACCGCCGCCATGGGTGCGGCGGCTTTGAGCATGACACCGCCGGAAGCCGCGCGCGCCATCGTGCCGTATGCGTGGAAGTACGGCTGCAAATTCAGCCGCGGCATTACCGGAGCGTTTAAGATTTCCGTTTCTTTTTCCTGCGTAAACAGGGACGTGGCGTATACGTTAAAACCGCTGTCGTCCAACCCCGCGCCGAAACCGTAGGCGGGATACAGGCCGTTTAAAGACAAAACGCTTTGGGCCGAAGAGGCATAATAGTCCAGCGATTTGTCATACACGCGGGCGGACAGCTGGCCCTGTACGGGCGCGCCGGAAGCGTTTTTGGCCGTCACGGTCCAGGATACTTTTTCGGCGGGTTTGACCGCGGAAGGCACGTCAATGTGCAAAGACAGTTCTTTGTTGTCAAAAGGCACGTTGATAAACGTCTGCGCCGTGTAGAATTTGTAATCACTTGCGCCGAACCAGCGCAGGTATACGCCGCCGCGCCAGTTTTCCTGTATGGGCAGGATGTACACGCCGGCTCCCGCGGCCGTCAGTTCGCGCGCGGCTAAAAATTCGCCGCTTTCATATACTTCCACGCGTTTGGCTCCGTTTAAGCCCTGCGCGCCGATAAGCACTTTGGCCTGGGAGCCCGGATAATATTTTTCCTGCTGGGCAATGGCCACGGCGGGCAGCGCCAGGCGGGAAGTTTTGTCCGCCACCAGGAACACCAGTTCCACGTCGTCGGCGTTTTTGCTTTGCAGTTTAAGTTTGTAAATGCCTTCGGGCAGGGCCTCTATATGCAGTTGGGCTTCTTCGCCGTTTTTGAGACTGAAGGATTTTTTGGATACGCGGCGCAGTTCTTTGTTCTTTCCGTAGAGCTGTTCCAGGCCGCCCTGTTCGGAATACGGCTGAATATCACGGTTGTTTTTCGGCTCGGAAAGGACGTTTTCCAGTTCGTAAATTTCGGCGGTGAATTTACCGTCGGAGGGCTGGCCGTTGACGTCGGTCAGTTTAATGCGGGCCAGCGGGCTTTCGGCATTGGCGTCATAGAAGCCTTTGTCAAACGCCGCCTGGAAGAAAAGCGGCCGGCGGCTGGCTTTATAGGCGTGTTGCGTTTCAATGACGCGGCCGGAAGCGTCCATCACTTCGGCATGCACCGTAAACACGGAAGGGAAGCCGTTATCCTGTCCCGCTTCGGGCGTGAATTGGATTTCAAAGTTTCCTTCTTTATCCGTTTGGGTGGTCCCTTCGGCGATAAATTCGCGCGCGGTGCTGACATTAAACGAACGCCACCACCAGAACGGCGGGTGGAAATAGGTGCGGTGTACGGTGTACTTGACGGCCGCTTTTTCCAGCGGTGCGCCGAAATAATATTTTGCGCTGCCGGTAACGGAAGCCTCTTTGCCGTATTGCAGTTTGGCCGCGTCGGCCAACGTGATTTCGTATTCGGGGCGTTTGTATTCGTCCACGCGGAAATTGGCATGCCCGCGTACGTCGCGTTTATTCCATGTATATGAGGTTTCCACCGTGTAATAACCCAACAGACCGTCTTCGGGCAGCGTCAGTTCGTCTTGGGCGGTGCCGTAGGCGTTGAGCGTTAAGGTCTTTTCATGGATTTTTTCATAGTTGGCGTCACGCACCGTCAGCGTCACCCGGGAGTTTTCTTCCATGGTTTTCAGACCGCGGCCCGTTTTTTCAAATCCGTATACCGCCAGTTGCACTTTTTGTCCGGGGCGGTAAATGGCGCGGTCCGTTTCGGCGTAGAGGCTGAACGGGGAGGAACTGTAATAATTGAAATACAGCGCATTGGTCATAAAAGCGGTACTGTCGCCTTTGACCGCTTTGGGAAGTATGGAATAATTATTGTTGCCGTCGCTGTTTGTTTTGATTTTGCGCGCCAGGGTCAGCAGGCCGTTTTCATTGGTTTTGCCTTCTTCGGTGTTTCCTTTCCAGTCCGTGTAATACACCACATCCGCGTCCGCCACCGGTTCACCGGTTTTCAGGTCCAGCGCGTAAATGCGGAACAGGTTGGGGGTAAAAGTTTTGCTCTCTCTGGTGCGGTAATCGGCGGGGTCGCCTTCAATGGCCGCAGAAGCAAACAGGGCCAAGTCCGTGCTGTTGAGGACCAACGTTTGCACGGGTGCAGCGTCGGGGTTAAAGTCTTTGTCATAGGAAAACAACACCGCATAAAAGCCGCGTTTGTCCGGCAGGGGCAGACGTATGTCGGTTTGTTTAAAGTCATGCGGTTTGTCATACGTCAGGGCCGCGTCCGTTTCCGCCACGGGCGTGCGCGCAAGCAGCTGCGTAATTTGCCGGGAAGGCACGGTGGTCAGATAACGCCAGGAATTAACGGTGCCGGAATATTGTTCTTTGTACCATTTTTTTAAATCAGCCTCACTGGCGGAATAAATGCGCACGTATACTTGATTAATATTGCGTGCGGTAAACGAAACCTTCGTTTGGGCGGGGTCTTGGCTGAAGGCCGGCGCGTCCAAGTTCAGCACCGGGGCTCGGATGCCTTCGGCAAACTGGGCGCAGGATTTAGAGTAATATCCGCCGTCCAGCTCCGCCGCGGCCCAATCGCACACGGCGGCGGCCTGCTCATATTCTTTGGCGTCGTTTAACAGGTATGCGGCCTGCTGGGCGGCGTAAGCTTTGCCGTATGGCGCGCCGGAAGACAGCAGCGCCTGGCTGATTTTGGCCAGGAAGCCTTTTTTCTCCTTGGAATAGCCGGACAGCGTTTGCAGCAACTGCGCCGCTTCCAGCCGCTGCGCGTCCTGGTCTTCAAAGCTGAACAGGTTGGAATATTCAAAAGGAAGCGTCAGGCGCTGGGCCTGCCAGATGATGCGCGCGTCAGCGCGGCCTTTACCGCCCAGTTCGGACGCTTCAGCCAGCAAGGAAACGGCTTTTTGCGCGTCGTCTTTGGCTTGGGACGGAATTTTATAATCCAGCGTCAGCACCGAAGCCGCGCGCAGGGGAACCGGTACTATTGGGGAGGAGAGGAGGCGGTCTTTCCATTGCAGGACCACAAAATCAAACAAGGTGGGAATGGCTTTTTGATCGGTGTTTTTTACTTCCAGTATGAGAGTTTCCTGTTCAATGGGAGCATTGATTAAAAAGGTGCGCAGGTCCCACAATTGCTGGTAACACTCATCTATTTTGGCGTTCCATTGTTCTTTGCTCAGCTGGGGCAGGGAGGCGCCGTCATCGGAAGCGTCGGGCAGAATGGGGCTGTAAAGGCTGCTGACGCGCTGCGCCGTCTGTACGCGGTAAAGCAGGAAGCGGGCTTTCCACAGCGGGTTTTGCGGCAGTTCAAAGGTGAATGCGCTTTCTGCCGCCGCTTGGTAACGGCCCAGCATATATTGGCTGGCAATGACGCGCAGCTGCGCTTCATATAAAGAATTGCCTTTGGCCGTTTTCAGCTCTTCTTGGTAAAAAGACAGCGCCTCGGCAAAGCGGCCGTTTTCAAAGGCCGCGTCGGCCGCCTGTCGGTTTTGGGCGCACAGCCCCATAGGCAGCAGGCACGCCGCCAGCAAAATAATTTTTTTCATGCTTCCTCCCTCTGTTTCCCAATAAGACGGAAAAATCCCTTTGCGTCAAACGCCGAAGAGATTTTCCGTATCCTTTTAAACTGCACAAAAGCGTGCGTGCGCTTACATTTTTTCCGGCGCGCTCACGCCCAAAAATTCCAGCCCTTTCTTTATACGCTCCGCCACGCGCTGGCATATAAGCAGGCGCGAGCGGGTCAGCGGCAGGTTGTTTTCGTCAATGACGCGGCAGGTGTCATAGAACGAGTGGAACAGACCCGCCAGCTCCATTAGATAAGTGGTCAGATGGTGGGGGCTCATATCCCGCAGACAGTTTTGCAGCACGGGCTTAAACCACACCAATTTTAAAAGCAGCGCGCGTTCCTGCGGGGTCAGCGGAGTCAAAATATCCGCCGCCGGTTCCAGCCCTTTTTCGGCCGCCGCGGCGAACATGGAATGAGTGCGCGCATGCACATACTGCACATAATAGACGGGGTTTTCATTGGACTGTTTCTTGGCCAGTTCAATGTCAAAAGTCATTTGCGCGTTGGGCGTGCGGCTGGCGAAAAAGAAACGGCAGGCGTCCGCTCCCACTTCGTCCACCAGTTCGCGCAGGGTAATAAACTTGCCGGCGCGTTTGGACATTTTGACCTGTTCGCCGTTTTCCAGCAAATGCACCAGTTGGTGAATGATGGGCACGAAGGATTTTTCTTCTTTGCCCAGCGCGTGTACGGCCGCTTTCATGCGCGGCACGTAACCGTGATGGTCCGCGCCCAAAATATCCACCAGCGTGCCGTAGCCGCGGTCGTATTTGTTTTTATGGTAGGCGATATCCGCCATAAAATAAGTCGGTCTTCCGTCGGCGCGCACGAGCACGCGGTCCTTGTCGTCTTTGGCCTCTTTGTCTTTGGTGGAGCCGAACCAGACGGCGCCTTCTTTTTCGTAGGCGTAGCCGTTTTTTTCCAAATTTTGTAAAGCGGACTGCACCGCGCCTTCCTGATGCAGTTCCGACTCGCGGAACCAGCGCGTAAATTGTACGCGGAAGGCTTCCATGTCGTCCTGCTGGGTTTTAATCAGGTATTCCATGGCCCAGCGTCCGTAATCTTCTTCTTTTAAATCTTTGGGGGCCTTTTTGGCCATATCGATGAGGTAAGAGCCGTGATAGCCGTTTTCCGGCGGTTCTTTGCCCTCAATGCGGGCCTTTAAAGACTGCGCCAGCAGTTGGGCTTGGTTGCCCGCGTCATTGACGTAATATTCGCTGTCGCATAAATACCCCAGCGCGCGGTGAATGCGCACCAGGCTGTCGCCCAGCGCCGCGCCGCGGCCGGAGGCCACGTGCAGCGGGCCGGTGGGATTGGCCGACACAAATTCAATCAAAATTTTATTTTGCGTACCGTAACCCAGGCTGTTGTCTTTAATGCGGCGGTCTTTGGCGGCGGCGATGATAAAGCTTTCTTCCAGTTTGATGTTGATAAACCCGGGTGCGGCGGCGGCAGCGTCTTCAATGCCGTTGACCTCGCGCAGCAGTACGGCGGCCTGTCTGGCGATTTCCATGGGATTTTTGCGCAGGGTTTTGGCCGCGGCCATAGCCCAGTTCAAGGATAAATCCGCCCCCGTATGTTCCGGCGCGGGGGAAAACTCCGCCCCGGGCAGCTGTGCCCCTTCAAAAACGGGCGCGCTGGAAAGTTTTAAATCAATTTCTTTTTTCAGTTGCTCAAACATGTTTATTTAGATACCTTTTTGACAGATTTTTTTGCCGCCGTTTTTTTGACGGTCGGTTTTTTCGCCGTGGTTTTGGCAGGAGATTTTTTTACCGCGTTTTTCTTGGCGGCCGGTTTTTTGACCGCCGGCTTTTTGGCCGCGGATTTTTTTACCGCCGTTTTTTTGGCGGGTGCTTTTTTGGCCGCGGTTTTTTTGGCGGCTTTGGGTTTTTTATAATTCAGCTCCGTGGCGAAACTAAAAATTTTGTCCAGCGCGTAAAAATCCCGCGCTTCCTGCGTCATAATATGCACCAGAAAAGAACCGTAGTCGGAAACGCGCCAAATCATGCTGTCCCCGCCGTCGCGGTTTAGTTTATAGACGCCTATTTTTTTAAGCTGGGTGCTTATTTCGTCTTCCACCGCTTCCAAATGGGGTTTTGACGTTACGGTGGCCAGCACGATATAGTCGCACAGCGAAGAAAGACCGTTTAAATCCAGCAGTTTTACGTTTTCGGCCTTTTTTTCGTCCGCGTAGCGGGCCGCCAACACGGCGATGTCTTTTTGTTGCATAAGCACCTCTTCTTAAAATATATATACCAGCATAGCATTTTTACGCCGTTTTTACTATACAGAAGGCCCGGTTTGCGGCGGAATTTTATATACTACATCTATGTTGTCCATTGTACCCACCCCGCTGGGGAATTTGCAGGATATTACGCTGCGCGCGCTGGAAACGCTCAAAAGCGCGGATTTTGTGTTGTGTGAAGATACGCGTCGCACGCAGGTTTTGCTGACGCATTTTGGCATATCCAAGCCGACGGTGCGTTATAATGAAAACGACCCCTCTTCCGTGCGCCGATGTTTGGAGCTCTTGCGCCAGGGCAAGAATTGTGCCTTGGTGTCAGACTGCGGCACGCCGTGTATTTCCGACCCGGGGTGGAAGCTGGTCAAAGAGGCGGCCAGAGAAGGCTTGGCCGTGACCTCGCTGCCCGGGCCCAGCGCGGCCGCCTGCGCATTGGCGGGGGCCGGATTTACGGGCGGGGCGTTTACGTTTTTGGGGTTTCTGCCGCGCAAGAGCGGCAAAGCGGCCAAATTGCTTTCCGGCGCTTATGCGCAGAAGCACCCCGTTATTGTATATGAATCGCCTTTCCGCGTGATAAAACTGCTGGAACTGATTGCCAAAACTTTAGGGGAAGATACGCCCGTCGTGGCCGCGCGGGAAATATCCAAAGTATATGAAGAATGGCTGCGCGGCACGGCCCGTGAAGTGGCAGACAATTTGAGCAAACGCAAAAAGGTGCAGGGGGAATTTGTGGTGGTTATCGGACTGCCGGAAACAGAGGAAAAGGAAAATGAAGAGCCGGATTTGCCGTATTGACGAACTGACGGACGTACGGTTGGGAGAGGCCGCCGCATTGATAGACGGCGGAGCCGTGGCCGTATATCCCACCGATACGGTGTACGGCATTGGCGCGTGTGCCTTTGACGAGGCGGCCATACAGCGTATTTATAAAATAAAACAGAGGCCCACCGGCGCGGCCTTGCAAATTTTAACCGGCACGGTGGAGCAGGCGCGGCAAATTACGCAATGGAATGAGGATGCGGAAAAACTGGCCGCGGCTTTTTGGCCCGGGCCGCTGACGATAATTTTACGTCCGAATGAAAAAGGGGAGTCTTTGCGGCGCGGTTTTGAAGGGCTGGGCCTGCGGGTGCCGGCGCATGCGGCTTTGGGCCGCCTGTTGGCCGCCATGAAGTGTCCGTTGGCTTCCACCAGCGCCAACTTGCACGGCCGGCCCGTGTTTAGGCGGGAAGAGGAAATAACCGAATTTTTTAACGGGAAGGCAGACATTATTCTTGCCGGGGGGACCTTGGGGGCCAGAGCCTCTTCCGTGCTGGATCTGACGGGGCCGCAGCCGGTGCTTTTGCGGCAGGAAGCCCTGCCGCGTCAAACTTTGGAAAAAGTATTGGGCAAACCTATAAAATAGATATAATCTAAAATATGGCGATTATTGAATTTTTCAGGCAAATGAGTTATCCCATTTATTACGCGGTGCTGACGACGGCATTGTTGTTGCTGACCTTTTGGATTGCGCGCCGTTTTGCCATGCGAAAAATGAAACGCGTAGTTATGAAAGCCGAGCATAGTTATCAACAGCAAATAGCTTCTTTGCAGATGCAGCTTTCAGGCAAAGTCAGCATGTTGGAAAACATGGTGGAAAAACTGAAACTTTCCAACCAGGAACTGAACCGTTTAAATGAGATCCGCTCCAAGTTTATGTCCATTGTGGCGCATGATTTGCGCCAGCCGCTGACATCCATTCAGGGGTTTACGTCCGTATTGATGATGGACAGCCCCCAGGGGGGCGGTAATAACGACCAGGTGGCCCTGAACAATATTTTAAAGGCCACGGACAATATGAACCAGCTGATGGCCGACCTGATGGATATTTCCATGATAGAGTCGGGCAAATTTAAAATGGATTTTAAAAATTTTAATTTTAACCAGTTGCTTAACGACGTATATACGTTGCAGCAGGTAAATGCACAAAAAAAGGGCATTTTTCTGACCAAATATGAATATCCTAACGACGTTATCGTTTTTGCCGACCGCTTCCGCATCTCGCAGGTGTTGAACAATTTGTTGGGCAACGCCATTAAATTTTCTCCTCAGGGCGGCCGCATAGAAGTACGCTATTTTTTGCAAGACGGCTGGCTGATTTGTTATGTGGATGACGACGGGCCGGGTATTGCGTATAATGAACAAAGTAAAATTTTTCAAAAGTTCCACCAATCTGAAAATGACCGTTCCAGCCGCAAGCAGGGCTGGGGATTGGGGTTGTCTATTGCGCAGGAAATCGTCAATGCGCACAACGGTGAAATAGGCGTGGAAAGTGCGGGGCTGGGGCAGGGGTCTTTGTTCTGGTTCCGTATACCGGTGGATCCGGCGGCTTATAAAGCGTAAAATAACGGGGCGGTTGCTTCGGAGTGATTTTCAGTTGTAACTAAACAAAAAAAGAGTGATTTCCCGTCGGCTTTGGGAATTACGGTTCTTGCGGAACCCGGCCCGACCTCCGCTGCCGTGCGGCAGGAGTGTTTTCTGTCGGTGTTTTTGTTGTTTAATGGACTTCTCTTGACCTGTTTTTTTTTTTTGATACACTTTTTGCATGAAAAGAGAAAAAAATGCCGCATTTACCCTAATAGAGTTGTTAGTCGTTGTTTTAATTATTGGTATTTTGGCTGCCGTCGCTTTGCCCCAGTATACCAAGGCCGTAGCGCGTTCGCGCGCTTCTGAAGCTTTTATAAATGGGGCCGCTTTGGTGCAGGCTCTTCAGCGTTATTTTATGGCTAATGGCCAATATACAACGGATTTAACCCTGTTGGATATGCAAGTTCAGGATTCAGATTCTTATCGGTACCGAGCTTCCAATTATGATGACAATTCCGGCGGAGAAGGGACCTATTACCGTTTGCATGTGAATAGTCGAAAAAGCGATTTACCCTCTTTTGAATTTAGCCTGCAGTCCGGGAAAGTATGGTGCTTGGCCAGTCAAAATGATTCTATGCAAAATGCGGTCTGTAAAACCTATGCTGCGGATATAGACCATACGGGAAACAACATAAATTATTATTTGGTCAAATCCTGATCCGGCAGCAAAAGCAGTTTTTTTAGAAGCTCTTCATAAAACCGGTTGATGTCCTCATTCTTGTCCAGCAGGTTGTTGGCTATAAAAGCAAAGACAATCAGTCGGCCGTTTTTGTCTTTTATATATCCGGTCTGGGCCTTTACGCCGTCGATCGTTCCGCCTTTGACATGCACGTCCTGCGTACGGTTAAAAGGGCGCAAAAAGCGGCGCAGCAAAATCAAATCTCCCCGGTCGTCCGGCGTGGCCAGGGATTGATAATAATAAGGGAAATAAGGGCTGCCCGCCATTACAGACAACAGCTCCACCAACGTTCGCGCGGTAATCTGATTGTCGCGTGAAAGCCCGC
>CALUXH010000008.1 GCA_944324695.1 uncultured Elusimicrobiales bacterium
GGTGATGGCGCTGACGGTTGTCAACTTTTTGCTGTTGGTGTGGCTGCTGCATAAATTTGCATGGAAAAGCCTCATCGGCGCGTTGGAAAAACGCGAACAGCAAATAGAAAACGACAAAGCCGCCGCGGCCAAAGCGCGGCAGGAAGCGCAGCAAATCAAGGCTGAGCTGGACGCCCAGCTGCAGCACATCACCGCCGAGGCCGCCAAGAAAATGCAGGAAGCAGTGGCTTTGGGCAATGCGCAGAAAGAACAGCTGTTGGAACAAACCCAGCAGCAGGCGCAGCGCCTGCTGGAACAGGCCAAAGCGCAGATTGAGGCGGAAAAACACAAAGCGCTGGCTGACGTGCGCGACCAAGTGGTCAGCACGGCTTTGCTGGCGGCCGCCAAAATTACGGGCCAGCAAATGAACCAGGCTTCTGCCGAAAAAACGGTGGATGAAGTGTTGCGCGAGGTTAAAAACGCGGGTTCGGCCCGCGCATAGACGCTATGAAAAGTGCAGACCGTATTTTAGCCGGGCGTTATGCCCGCGCGTTTGACGCTTTAAGCAAGGACGGGGCGGAGGCTTCGGCGCATTTTGCCGCGCTGCGGCAAACGGCGCAGGCGCTGCGCGGAGCCAAAGCGTATATGGACGACCCCGCCGTGCCGTCGGCCGACAAGCTGGCTTTCGCCAAAAAGGCCCTGTCCGCCGACAAACGGGTGGAGGGGTTCGTATCCGCTCTGCTGGAAGCCAAACGGTATTATCTGCTGGACGCGTGCGTGGAGGAGGTGGGCGCCCTGTTGGACGACCGCCTGGGCATTGCGCGCGCCAAAGTGCAGACGGCGTTTGAACTGACGCCGGAACAAAAGAAAAAAGTGGAAGAAGCGCTGGGGCAGTTTTCCGGCAAGGAAATACGGGCTGAATATAAAACGGACCCGTCCCTTTTGGGCGGGCTGTGCGCGCGGCTGGGGGACGTGCTCATAGACGGCACGCTGAAAGGCCGGTTTGAAAAATTACAAGAAGAATTAACCAAATAACGGTGCGATTATGGCAATAAGACCGGAAGAAATAACCAATATTATTAAAGAGAAAATAGAAAAATTTGAAACCAAAGCGGACTTGAGCGAGGTCGGCACCGTCATACAAGTCGGCGACGGCATCGCCCGCGTATACGGTTTGAACCAGGTCAAAGCCTCCGAGCTGGTAGACTTCGGCAACGGGGTTAAAGGCATGGCCATGAACCTGGAATATGACAATGTCGGCTGCGTGCTGATGGGGTCGGACGATTTGGTGCAGGAAGGCGGCACCGTCAAACGCACGGGCGAAGTTATCAGCATCCCCGTGGGAGACGGCATTATCGGCCGCGTGGTGGACCCGCTGGGCCGCCCGCTGGACGGCAAAGGCGAAATCAAGACGGACAAAAACATGCCGTTGGACATCGTGGCCCCCGGCATTGTGGAACGCCAGCCCGTCAAACAACCGTTGCAGACCGGCCTGAAAGCCATTGACGCGCTGGTGCCCATCGGCAAAGGCCAGCGCGAGCTGATCATTGGCGACCGCCAAACGGGTAAAACCGCCATTGCTTTGGACGCTATTATCAACCAAAAGAATTTGCCAGAGGACCAGCGCTGTCTGTGCATTTATGTGGCCGTCGGCCAGAAAAACAGCACGGTGGCGCAGGTGGTGCAGACGCTGACGGATTTCGGCGCCATGGAATACACCACCGTTGTGGCCGCCACGGCGGCCGATCCGGCCTCGCTGTTGTACATTGCTCCGTACGCGGGCTGCGCCATCGGCGAATATTTTATGTGGAAAGGCAAAGACGTGCTGATTATTTACGACGATTTGTCCAAGCACGCCCAGGCTTACCGCCAGATGTCTTTGCTGTTGCGCCGTCCGCCTGGCCGCGAAGCCTACCCGGGGGACGTGTTCTATTTGCATTCCCGTCTGCTGGAACGCGCCTGCAAACTTTCCGATGCCAACGGCGGCGGCTCTCTGACCGCCCTGCCCATTATTGAAACGCAGGCCAACGACGTGTCGGCCTATATCCCGACCAACGTCATTTCCATTACCGATGGTCAGATTTACCTGGAAAGCAGCCTCTTTTTAAGCGGCGTCAAACCCGCCATCAACGTGGGTCTTTCCGTGTCCCGCGTGGGCGGCTCGGCCCAGCGCAAAACCATGCGCAAAGTGGCCGGTACGCTGCGTATTGATATGTCACAGTACCAGGAGTTGGAAGGCTTTGCGCAGTTCGGCTCCGAGCTGGACAAAGAGTCCCAGCGCCAAATCGCGCGCGGCAAACGCATGAGCGAGTTGCTCAAACAGGATCAATACCAGCCCATGCGTCTGAGCCAGGAAGTGCTGGCGTTGTATGCCGGCGTACACGGATATACCGATTCCATAGAAGTGGAACAGGTGCGTGACTATGAAAAACAGCTTCTGGCCTGGGCCGACATGCAGAAAAAAGACCTGATGAAAGAACTGGACGACGCCAAAGAAATGACCGATGATTTGGCCAAAAAATTGGATGCGGCGCTGGACGAGTTTAAAACCGTCTTCCATGCCGCTTAAAGGAGAAATTCCATGGACAATAAGAAAAAATATTTAGTCACCGGCGGGGCCGGCTTTATCGGCAGCAACATCGCCAAAACGCTGGAAGCCCAGGGCCATGAAGTGACGGTCATTGACGATTTCTCCAAAAACGGCCATTTCAAAAACTTAATCGGTTTTAAAGGCGACGTCATTGCGGCGGATTTGTTTGAATATCTGCCGGAAAACGATTATTTTGACGCCATTTTCCACGAGGCGGCCATCACGGACACCACGGTCATGGACCAGAAACAAATGATGGAACAAAACGTGGAAGCTTTCCGCAATTTGCTGGATTATGCGGCCGAAAACGAAATTCCGAAAGTGATTTACGCTTCTTCGGCGGCCACATACGGCAACGGCGCGGTGCCCATGAAAGAAAGCCAGCCCACGCACCCGGAAAACGTGTACGGGTTTTCCAAAGTCATTGACGACAACGTGGCCCGCCTGTTCAGCCATGATCATCAGGATATGAAAATCATCGGCCTGCGCTATTTCAACGTATTCGGCCCGGGCGAAGATTACAAAGGCAAAATGGCCAGCATGGTCTATCAGCTTTACAACCAGATGAAGGCCGGCCAGCGCCCGCGCGTGTTTAAGTACGGCGAGCAAATGCGCGATTTTGTGTACGTCAAAGACGTGGTCAAAGCCAATTTGTGCGCTTTGCAAAACGGCAAAGAAACCGCCGTTTACAACTGCGCCACCGGCATTGCCCGAAGCTATAACGACGTCATCAAGTGCCTCAATCATGAATTGGGCACGAACCTGGAGCCGGATTATATAGACAATCCGTATCCGTTCTTCCAAAACAAAACCGAGGCGGACATGAACCTGGCCTGGGAAAAAATCGGCTATAAGCCGGACTTCACGCTGGAAACGGCCATTGCCG
>CALUXH010000009.1 GCA_944324695.1 uncultured Elusimicrobiales bacterium
GTATCGTCAATAAACATCGGCGCTTCGGCCAGGCGGGCCAGTTCGCGCGTGAGGTCTTTCCATTTGCTGCGCGGAAAATATCCGTTGCGCACCTGATGCACTTCGGCCATGGCGGCCGAGCACAGCATACGTTCATAAATGGAGTGTCGGCCCATTTCCAGCGAAAAGATAGCCGTCGGCACACCGCAGTTGACGCAGGCGTGGTGGGCAATGTTCAAAGCCAGCGCGGTTTTGCCCTGGCTGGGACGTGCGCCCAAAATAATCAAATCGGACTTGCGGAAGCCGCCCGTCTTATAGTCAAACTCCGTAAACCCGGTCGGCACGCCTTTGACGGGGTTTTTGTCCAGGTGGGCCTTTTCTATCATTTCCATGACTTCCACGGCCAAATCCTTGGACGCGACAAACCCCTTTAAATCCTGCTTTTGGCTGAGTTTAAAAATCTGTTCCTGGGCAATGTCTATGAGTTTTTCGGGTTCTTCTTCCTCTTTATAGCATTCCTGCACCAGGCTGGTGGCGGTGCGGATAAGATCGCGCACCAAAAATTTGTTGTAAACGATTTGCGCATAGTGTTCCACATGCGCGGCGGTGGACACTTTATTAATCAAATCCGTCAGATACAGCTCTCCCCCCACCTGCAAAAGCAGGTTTTGGGTTTTGAGCTCTTCAGTCAGCGTAACAAGGTCCACGGCCTGATTTTTTTCGGTCAGGGTTTTCATGGCGGAGAAAATCTTTTTATGCGCGTCTTTATAAAAATGCTCCGGCTTTAAAATATCCAACGCGCGCTCCACCGCGTCGCTTTCCAACAGCATGGAACCCAGCACGGCCATTTCCGCGTCTATGGCCTGGGGCGGGATTTTCTCTTCCAACAAATTGCTCGGCATACGGACCTCTTACAGCGAAAATAAACGGGTTCCCGCCGCGGGCGGGGACCGTTTCAATTATTGTAGCAATTTTACAGGCTCAGCGCGGGCTCTTTTTCTACCGTCCGGTAAACATCCGCAAGACGCCCCAGCGTCCCCCCTGGGAACCCGCACGCGGAAAACGGTTTATTTTTTATATAATCAAATTATGAACTGTATATTTTGCGGTATTGTAAGCGGGGAAGTCAAAAGCCAAATCGTCTATGAAAACGACGATGTGGTGGCGTTTAAGGATTTAAACCCCCAGGCGCCCACCCATCTTTTGATTATCCCCAAGAAACACATCAGCCGCCTGGACGAAGCCCAGGACGGCGACGCCGAACTGCTGGGCAAAGTGCTGCTGGCCGCCCGCGATTTGGCCAAAAAATTTGATTTAAAAGATTTCCGCCTGGTTACCAACAACGGCAAAGGCGCAGGGCAGACGGTGGACCATTTGCATTTCCACCTGATGGCCGGACGGCGCTTTCTGTGGCCGGCAGGCTGAACATAAGACAATAGCCCGGATTTTCGGCCGGGACATTTATATCCCCCAGCCTGGGCCGGGGGATATTTATTTCAAAAGGAATAATAGAAAGCGTTTGTCGCTCCGGGCGTACCCTCACTCTTGCCGGTTTCCGTTTTGCACACCCGCTGGGCGGCTTCATCATCTTGAGAACAATAGCAATATTTCCTCCCGTCCGGGAATATTTCCATTCCCGCGCGGGCTTTGGAGGAACTACACTGCACATTCCCCGGAGAATACGCGCGCAAATGACAGTAGCCCCACTCAAAGCCTTTCCGCTGTACATTTTCTTCCATAACGATGTTTTTAGACGGAAACGACAAATCCAATTCATCAAAATTGATGGTATACTTTCCGTTGGCTAAATAATATAAGTTTAGCGCTTGATGAATAGACTCTGCCGTTAAACGCGCCTGCTGGTAGTGACTTCGGAGCACCGCCGCCTCGTATTGCGGCACAGCCACAGCGGCCAATATGCCGACAATTAAAACAACCACTAACAATTCTATTAGGGTAAATGCAGCGTTTTTCTCGCCTTTCATGCGAAAAGTGTATCAAAAAAAAAAAACGAGTCAAGACGCGACGGTTAAGAGAAAAAACGGCACGGCGGGAACACACCATAACGGCAACGGCAATTTTGTGCCAGGGTCCTGCTGTTTTTATAAGACATGCTCTGGAATTATCCGCTTTTTAACGTGGCACAGAGCTGGGCCAGCCCGGAAGCGATATCTTCCTGCTGTACGGCCACGCCCGGAGGGACGTTTAATTTGACGGGGGCAAAATTCCATATGGCTTTAATGCCGCAGGCCACCAGCGTGTCGGTAATGCCCTGCGCCGCGGAGACGGGCACGGTCAGAATGGCGATTTGCAATTTTTTCTCTTCAATCACGCTTTTCAGCTGCGCGGTGTGATAGACGTGTATGCCGTTTATCTCTTCGCCTACGCGCTCGGGATGGGTGTCAAAAGCGGCTACGATTTCCAGCCCGTGGTTCTTAAAGCCGGAAAACCCCAAAAGCGCCGCCCCCAAATGCCCCGCACCGACTAAAAAAGCCTTGTTCAAATTGTCCCAGCCCAAAAAAGTTTCTATGGCGGAAATGGTGCCTTTGACTTTAAATCCCGCCCGCATTTTGCTGGGCGCGCCGACGGCCTGCAAATCCTTTTTTATCACGATGGAAGGCACTTGGGTTTCCTCGGCCAACTCGGTGGAAGACACAAGCAGTCTCCCGTAGGCATGCCGGTCATATAACACGCGCAAATATTGCGGCAAACGCCGCACAGTTTGCACGCTGACGCTATTTTTCTTAGAAAACAACCCCATAAATAAAGTTTCTCCTATGGAAAAACTGGATATTTTAATATCCATATAATACCCTTTAGGAGCGTTTTTTGTCAAGGCTCCGTCCTTTTTTATAGAAGTGATATTGACACTTATTTTGAAAACAGGTATTATATGGATATAAAAATATCTACATTCCGTTTTAACAAAGATATTTTGAAAAGGAGAACGTTATGGCGGACAAGAAAAAAACAACGCCGGCCGTCGCCACAGCCGAAGAACTGGCCCATCTGGACCAGATTGTGCAAAAGGTGAAAAAGGCCCAGCGCATTTATGCAAATTACACCCAGCAGCAGGTGGACAAAATCTTCCGCGCCGCGGCCATAGCCGCCGCGCAGAACCGCATTCCGCTGGCCCAAATGGCCGTGGAAGAAACGCGCATGGGCGTCATGGAAGACAAGGTGATTAAAAACCAGTTTGCTTCCGAATATATTTACAACCAATACAAAGACACCAAAACCTGCGGCGTGCTGTCCGACGACGACTCTTTCGGCTACCGCCAAGTGGCCGAACCCATCGGCCTGATTGCCGGCATTATCCCGACCACCAACCCGACCTCCACGGCCATTTTTAAAAGTCTGCTGGCGTTGAAAACGCGCAACGGCATTATTTTCTCTCCGCACCCGCGCGCCAAAGACTGCACCATTGAAGCGGCGCGCATCGTGCTTAACGCCGCGGTGGAAGCCGGCGCGCCGGAAGGCATTATCGGCTGGATAGACAAACCGACCATGCCGCTCTCCAACGCGCTGATGCACCATAAAGACATTAACCTGATTTTGGCCACCGGCGGCCCGGGCATGGTCAAAGCGGCTTATTCTTCCGGCAAGCCGGCCATCGGCGTAGGCGCGGGCAACACCCCCGTGGTTATTGACGCCACCGCCAATATCAAAATGGCCGTCAGCTCCGTCATTATGAGCAAAACCTTTGACAACGGCACCATCTGCGCCAGCGAACAGTCCGTCATCGTGGAAGACGCGGTGTATGATAAAGTCAAAAAAGAATTCATTGACCGCGGCTGCCATTTCGTTACCGGCAAAGACCGCAAAAAACTGGCCGAAACCATCGTCAAAGACGGCAAGCTCAACTCCGCCATTGCGGGCCAGAGCGCAGAAAAAATAGCCGAAATGGCCGGCATTAAAATCCCCGCCGACACCAAAATTTTAATCGCGGAAGCGGAAAAAGTGAGCGACGAAGAACCCTTCGCCCGCGAAAAACTTTCCCCCGTATTGGCCTTCTACCGCGCCAAAGATTTTGACCACGCCGTGGAAATTGCGCGCGCGCTGATTCTGTACGGCGGAGCCGGACACACTTCTGTGCTCTACACCGACGAAGCCAACGAAGCGCACATTGATATTTTCAAAGACATGCCCACCGCCCGCACCTTAATCAATATGCCTTCTTCGCAGGGCGCCATCGGCGACGTGTACAACTTTAAGCTTGCGCCGTCGCTTACGCTGGGATGCGGCTCCTGGGGCGGCAACTCCGTCAGCGAAAACATCGGAGTAAAACACCTTATGAACGTAAAATCCGTCGCGGAACGCCGCGAGAATATGTACTGGTACAAAGTACCGTCCAAAATCTACTTTAAACGCGGCGCGCTGGAGCAAGCTTTGGCCGAATTGGCGGGCAAGCAGCGCGCATATATCATTACGGATAAAACCATGGAGCAGCTGGGCCACGTCCGTGCGGTGGCCGACGTATTGGAAAAAGTGGGCATCAAATTCCGCGTATTTTCCAACGTTATCCCTGACCCGAACATTGAAAACGTAACCGAAGCGCTGACCATTGCCAATTCCTGGCAGCCGGACGTGATTATCGGCCTGGGCGGCGGTTCGGCCATGGACGAAGCCAAAATGGTGTGGCTGATGTATGAAAACCCCGACACGAGCTTTGAAGACATCGCCATGCGCTTTATGGACATCCGCAAACGCATTTACGCCGCGCCCCCGCTGGGCAAAAAAGCCGTCATGGTCGCTATTCCGACCACGTCGGGCACCGGCTCCGAAGTAACGCCGTTTACCATCATTACGGACGAAAAAACGGGCACCAAATACGCCATTACCGACTACGCTTTAACGCCGGATATGGCCATTATTGACCCCGAATTCGTGCTGAACATGCCCAAGAGCCTGACGGCGTTCTCCGGTCTGGACGTGCTGACCCACGCCATTGAAGCCTATACCTCTGTATTCGCCACGAATTTCACGGACGGCCAGGCTTTGGAAGCCATGCGCCTGGTGTTTAAATACCTCAGAAGCTCTTATAACAAAGGCGCGCAGGACATCAACGCCCGCGAAAAAATGCACTATGCGGCCACCATTGCCGGCATGGCCTTTGCCAACGCCTTCCTGGGACTGTGCCACTCCATGGCGCACAAACTGGGCGCGATGTACCACGTACCGCACGGGTTGGCCAACGCCATGCTGCTGACCTACGTCATTGAGTTTAACGCCACGGACAAGCCCACCAAACAGGGTCTGTATCCGCAGTACAAATACCCGTTTGTGCGCGGCCGCTACGCCAAAATGGTGGACTTTCTGCTGCCCAACAACGATATGGGCGACGACAAAGACGCCAAAGTGCAGAAACTCATTGAGATGATTGAATCGCTTAAAAACGACCTCAACATCCCCAAATCGCTCAAAGAATACGGCATTCAGGAAAAAGAGTTCTTGGACAACCTGGACAAACTCTCCGTGCTGGCCTTTGACGATCAGTGCACCGGCGGCAACGCCCGCTATCCGCTGGTAAGCGAAATTAAAGAGCTGTATCTGAAAGCTTACTACGGCGAACCGGTCAAGCACAAAAGAAGCAAATAAGCGGTTTTGAAAGAAAACCCCCGCTCACAGGAGCGGGGGCTTTTATGGATACCTGACAGAACACCCCGGACATGAGCCTGAGGAGTTTCATGGTATTCCAGTTTTGTCCGGATAAGCGATATTCCTTACATCCTTAAAACCGTCCAGCCGCTGGCGGCCATATTATATAAGTCTTTTTCCCTGCCGAAAAACTTACAATCTCCCAATCCATCACTGGATGAACATAAAAAATAACCGTCATCATTTCCGTATCCTCTGGTATAAAAAATGAAATAGTCCCGTCCCTTCCTGCTGGCAGTTAAAGCATAGGTTCCGGGGCCGATTGTTTCTTCCAGCCAATATTCCCAATATCCAGATTCCGGAATTGTAACATCCAATTCACTAAAGTCATCCGTGGCGCTGCCATTAGATAACATATATGCATCCTGGGCTACGGCAATTTGGCGCAGAACAACTTTAGCCTCCGCCGCGCGGGATTTTTCCACGGCCTTTTCATACTGCGGCACGGCCACCGCGGCCAATATACCGATAATTAACACAACCACCAACAGTTCTATTAGCGTAAAACCGCTTAAAATGCTTTTAGAGCGGTTTTCCCCTCCGGGGATCATTTTTTGATAAATTTTGTTAATAAAAAAAATTTATAAAAAAAAAAAAAACAATGCAAGCCCTTTTACACTCCTTGCGCAACCTCCAAGCAAACAGCTTGCCAATAAAACCAGTTTTTGTATAATAAAGTATCTTCGTCTTACGGAGCAAATATGAAAAAACTGTTTTGTATTTTTGTTTTTGCTTTAACGGCCGGGCCTTTGCTGGCCGCCGCATCCACCTGTGAAACCCGCGTCGACAAACATCCGACCGCTACCACCGCCCAGCGCATTGAACAATGCCTGACGGATGAGCCGGCTCCTACTGCGCCGCCCGCCACAGAGGTGCTGTTATTTGACACCTATTCCGTCGTACATCCTTCTCCGCAGAGGCAGGATCAGTCTTCCCACATTACCAGTCAAGTTTATATGCCGACGGCTATTTCCATGGAATATGTGGAACGGGATGATTATCCGGCTTTCCGCAATGATATTTTCCCCAGTTTAAGCGAAGAAGAAGCGCACGAAACCGCTTTGGCGGCTCTGGGTTCGGCCCATGAACCCGCCGCAAATACGGGCAAAAAGAGCCTGCGCAAGCCGGCCCGGGAAATGAAAGCCGCCCCGGCCGCCGTCTTGCCGGACGCGACAGCGCCGTCCTATACAGGCCCGGAGTCTTATACCGTGCCGGCCTACTCACAAAGTTACAGCCAGCCGGCGGCGCAGTCCTATACCGCGGGGGGCTCTTATACTGCCCCGGCCTACGGGCAAAGCTATACCCAACAACCCGGCGCACCGCAGACTTACACGCAGTCTGCGCAAGTCCCTTCTTCCGCACAAATGCAACAGGCCCAGCCCCTGCAAAATGTCCCACAGCAGAACACTTCCTCCCCCGGGGCCCCTGTCGGATTTAATCAGGGCATAGGCACGGATAATTTTGGTTATAATGCCACCGATCCTGCCTTTCAGCCCTAAATGTATTTGACAAATTTATACAGGAAAATTACAATTAGTTTATGATGAATTTATTACATAATTTTTTCGTAAAACCGTTTTCAGCCAAAGGCTTTTGGTGGGGGCTGACGGATGTTGCGATTAAAGCGCTGACGGTGGTGATATGGCTGTGGGTGTTTTTTACCCAGCTGTCTTTAATTTGGCAATCCATCCGGACGGACTATAATCCCCTTACCCTATTATGGTGGTTTTCTTTTGCATTTCTCATGATTTTCGGCTCATCGCTGCTGGCTTATATTTTACTCTTCGTACGTGATTACAATGAAACATACGAAGGAGAAGCCTCTGAAGAAGAATAATCCAAAACCAGAGGGATTTTGACAAATTAAAACCCCCGCCGGAAGGCGGGGGTTTTATGAATGCGGCCGGACTAATAAACTTTTTTCAGCGTCAGCACGCCGTCCTCAAAAAACCACTCTTCTATCAGTTCGCCCGTTTCGCTGAATTTTTTGGTTACGCCGTTGGGTCTTCCGTCCTTATGCGGGGAAATCAGGGCAATGGTCCCGTTAGGATGATAAAGAATTTTATCCCCGATCAATTTATCGTTTTTATAGGTGCATTCGGAACGCAAATCCCCTTCCTGCGTATATACGCGGCAAAGCCCGTTTAGATAACCTTTTCTGTATTCGGACACTTCCAGGATTTTCCCGTTGGGATAATACTTTGTCTGACGGCCCTCCTGGCAGTCTTTTTCATAATGCATTTCCTTATGCAGGCGGCCCGTCGGCAGAAACACGCGCACCATGCCCTGCAGCTGGCCGTCTTCATAAGACTTTTCTATATTTACTTTGCCGTTTTCAAAATAAATACGGCATAAGCCGTTGCGCAGGCCATTTTTAAATTCACATTCAAAATACACTTTACCGTCATCAAAAAATTCTTTCACCGTGCCGTCGGGCAAACTTCCTTCGCTTTTTATGATATCCAGGTTCTTGTCCAACATTTCACGGTAAACTTCCTTTCCGTCCACCCAGTATGTGCGCACAAAGCCCACATGAAGCGGATCATTCAAACTGGCGGTCTTGCGTACGATATCTGCCATATTTTACTCCTCCGGCATGGCCTGGGCCGCCGTGTAACCGCAGCCCCAAGCAAAATGTAAGTTAAATCCCCCGCTGCGCCCGTCCACATTCAGCATTTCGCCCAAAATATATAAACCGGGGCAGCGCAACGACTCCAATGTATTATAGTTTATTTCGGCGCAATTTACACCCCCGGATGCGGCCATAGCTTCCGTCCACGGACGCAAAGACGTCACCGTAAAAGGCCACGCGGCAAGCGTTTTAGCCACGCCTTTCAACGTATTTTCCGTCCAGGAGGCAACCGGCAATTTTTTTCTTATCCCTGCAAAATCAATCAGCAAGTTGGCTATATTTTCATGCAACAGTCCGGCAAAAAATTCTTTGGCCGGGCGGGAAGAAAAACGCACCGCGCGTTCTTTCAAAAAAAGCTCTTTGTCTTGTATATCCGGGAAAAAATCCAACGCCAAAGCCACCGGTCCTTCAGGCAACGCTTTCCCGGCGGGACCGCTGAGATTAAGCACCGCAGGCCCGGAAAGACCGTAAGCGGTAAAAAGCACTTCCCCCTCACTATGCAAAGCCCGCTCCGTACCGGGCCAAAGGGTGGCACGCACCTGCGCACGGACGCCCTGCAGGCGAGCTACAGCCCTTTCCCGGACGTTTAACGCACACAGGGCAGGGGTCGGCGGCACTATATGATGCCCCAGCGCGGCAGCCAGTTTATAGCCGCTATCCGTTCCTCCCGCCTGCGGATAGGCTTTGGAGCCGCAGGCCAGGACCAGGTATTTGGAAATAAAAGTTTCCCCCGTCTGCAGCTCCACACGGAAACATTTTTTCTTCTCCACTTTAACGGCCTCGCTGTCCGTTTTCAGCACGACTCCAGCTTCAGCACAGGCCAAACGCAAAGCTTCGGCTACGGCAGTGGATTTACCCGTACGCGGGAATACGCGCCCCAGCCCCTCCTGTACGGTCAACACGCCCAACGCATGAAAAACATCCAAACAGTTTTGAAAGGAAAAACGCTTTAATACCGCTTCCGCCAAATCAGGCGTGCCGCGGTAATCGGCAGCGGACACGTAAGCGTTGGTCAGATTGCAGCGTCCGTTGCCGCTGACCAAAATTTTGCGTCCGGTCTGATGTCCTTTTTCCAAAAGCAACACCCGCTTCTTGCGCCGCGCACACTGCAGCGCGCACATCAGCCCGCAAGCCCCCGCCCCGACAACAATCACGTCATAACAAGAAGAGTCGCTCATTACAGCTACTATAGCAAATTTAGACGGGAAAAAAGACGCCGCCTATGCCTTTCAAATGAATTTCCCCAGGCTTAGGCCCGGGGTTTATTGTGAGGATATTTATAAAAAACCCCGCCGAAGGGCGGGGTCTAAATATGTCACCGGGTGGGCTCGAACCACCGACCTAGCGCTTATGAAACGCTCGCTCTAACCAACTGAGCTACGGTGACGCAAATCAGATATAGATATTATAACAAAAGAGTTTCCGGCTGCGCAAATAAATTCGTTTGCCTTAAGGAATGCAAATCAATTTTTCAAAATATAATCACTCAATTTATCCGGCACGCGGCCGCTTTTGGCCGCGGCAAAATCTTCTTCCGCTGATTTTGTATCCCCCATTTTCAAATACACCGTCCCGCGCGCATTATATACATCGGCCGCCGGGCGTAATTTCAATACATAGGAATAATCGGCCACCGCCTGGTCATATTCGCCCAACATAAAATTTACCCCACCGCGGGAAAAAAAAGTTTCCGCTCTTTCCGGATCCAACACCAACGCCATATTCAGCACTTCCAAGGCGTCAGCGTAATACCCCTGGGCCGCCATGACAGAGGCAAGAGCGGCATATCCCGCCACGTCATAAGGGCGCATTTCCAACACTTTCATAAAATCCTGTGCCGCCGCCGCATAATCCCCCGTAGAAAAATACGCCGTACCGCGCGAGGCATAAACGGAAGCGTTATTTGGATTGATGTTTAATGCTTTATTATAAGCCGCCAGGGCTTTTTGGGATTGTCCGTCTTTAAAATAGCCGTCCCCACGGGCCAGCCACTCGGCCGACGTAGGCAAAGTCTGGCACGCAGCCATTGCAACGCTCATAAAGAGTAAAAAAATCTTTTTCATTTTGTCCTCCGTTATTTTTTCAAATTATAGCACAAAAGACCCAAAACCTTCTAGGCACAAAAACAACCCGTTTCTGGGCCCAAAGGCCCTGTTATTTCCGCCGGACAAATGTTAGATTATAGGTGTCAGGAACACACGATTTACCCCCAAACCGCTGCAGTCCCAAACCCTGCTGCAGCGGTTCCCCTTTAAACCCCGGGCTTCTCCTCTCCCGGGGTTTTCTTTTGCCCGGTTCGCCGGATATGATAGAATGAATAAAACGGAGCAAATATGTCCGAACGGATCAGCTTATTTATTATTGCCAAAAACGAAGAAGCCAAAATCACCCCATGCATTTTAAGCGCCAGGGAATTGGTGTCCGAAATCATTGTGGTGGACGGTTTTTCCGATGACAAAACCGTACAGCTGGCCGAAAGCCTGGGCGCCAAGGTGTATCAACGGGTTTTTGACGGCTTTGCCAATCAAAAAAATTTTGCTTTGAATAAGGTGACTTCTCCCTGGGCTTTAAATCTGGACGCGGATGAACGGCTTACGCCTCAACTATGCAATGAAATACGCCAAACGGTGCAGAATACGCGGCACGCGGGATTTATGATTCCTTTCGCCAATTATTTTTTGGGCAAACGCATGAAGCACAGCGGGCTGAACAAAGAACAACACCTGCGCCTGGTCCGCACCGATAAAGCCACGTATGAAGGAGGACTGGTGCATGAGGGGTTAAAAGTAGACGGTTCCATCGGCCGGTTGCACGGAAACATAGAGCATTATTCATATGACAGTATAGAGGCTTATTTTAATAAATTTAATAAATACACCTCGCTGGCCGCCAGGCAAATGCATAAAAACGGACGCCGTTTTAACCTGCTTTTTGTCCTGATTACCATCCCTTTCGAACTGTTTAAGCGCTATATTCTCAAGCTGGGTTTTCTGGACGGGATGAGAGGGTTCGTTTGGGCCTCTTTTTCCTCATTTTACGTTTTTGTCAAATACACAAAGCTTTGGGCTTTGCAGCAAAAGGATAAACAATGACGTGGCTTTGGATTTTTCCATTGGTTCTGCTTCTGGCGGCCGCCTGGCGCTGGCAGTTTTGGCGTTTGCCTAAAAAGGGCCTGCTGGCGCTGATGTATCATCATATCGGGCACACAAACACCGATGATGAACAATATCCGTTTACCATTTCCCCGCGGCGTTTTGAAGAACAGCTGGACATGTTGCAGAAGCACGGTTTTTCACCCGTCGGATTGGACGAACTCAAAGCCGCCGCTTCTTCCGGCCGCCGCCTGCCGGAAAAGCCCGTCCTGCTGACTTTTGACGACGGCTATGCGGACAATTTTCAAAATCTTTTCCCCATTTTGCAAAAAAGGGGTGTCAAAGTCCTCATATTTTTAATCACGGATTTCATTGGAAAAAAGCCCGGATACATGAGCTGGGAACAGGTGCTTCAAATGCAGCAAAGCGGCCTGGTTCAGTTCGGCTCCCACACCGCAAGCCACGCCCGGCTGCGCCGCCTGCCGGAAGAAGAAATCCTGCGCGAGCTGACACAAAGCAAAAAAACCCTGGAAGAAAAACTGGGCGTTGCGTGTGAAGCCTTCTGTTACCCGTTCGGCTCCGGCGGGTTCGACAAGCGCGTGCGCCCCCTGGTGTTCAGGGCCGGTTATTTATTTGATTTCAGCACCAAGCCGGGTATCAACCCCTGGCCCTGGAAAGGCAAAAAAACCATCCTGCGCGCTTTCCCGCGCGGCGGGGAAACGCTGACGGATTTTTACGTACAAATTACCCGCGGAAAAAGTAAATTTTAACTCTTATGCTTTTCTGTTTCGTCTTATTTTTCATTTTGTGCATCGGCCTTTACTGCGCGCCGCTGCTGCAGCCCCGCAAGGCCGTTTTGCCCATTTTGCTTATCGGTAAAATTGGAAGCCCCCCGCGGACTTCCAAAGATAAAAAACGCCGGCTGTCCGAAAAGAAGCTGGAAAAACTGCTGACGGCCATAAAAACCAACGGCTTTACGCCCGTCCTACCGCAGGATATCTTGGCCGGCGCACTGCCCCCAAGACCCGTCTGCTTGGTATTTGCGGGCGGGTATCAGAATTTGCATCAGCTGCTACCCCCTCTGCTGGAAAAATATGACTGCCGCGCCAGTATTGCGCTGGCCGCAGGGCTTATCGGTCAGTATGACGCCTGGCAGGAATCCGGAGAAGGCCCGTGGCAAAATTTGCTTACGGCGCAGGAAATCAAACAGTTGCAGAACGGCGGACGGGTGGAATTTATTTCCGCTACGGTGGACGGACTGCCTGCTGACCCGGAAGACGACGCCAGAGCTCTATGGCAACTGAGGGAAAACAAAGCCAGACTGGAAAATTTGTATAAACTGAATATCAAGGCCGTTTATTTCCCGGTCAAAAACCCTCGTCGGCCGGCAGTCCTGCAGCAGGCGCGGCGGGATTTTGCGCTGTTGATTGGTAATGAAAACGGCAATAATCTTCTGCCGGTAGATTTTGCTTCCCCTCTGCAGGTTTTTCATGTAAATAATGCGGCCTCCTTTACCCGCTTGTTTTGGAAAATAACCCGAAAGTAATCATTTTTCTCTTGATATACGCAAACGCGTTTTTTCCCTCTCCGTCCCTATTCGGAAAGAGGGAAAAAGAGGATTGGCTTTTCGTTCCCGCTCATAACACCGACAAAAATCCGCATATTCCGCCTCTTCCAGTTTTGCTTCTTCTCGCAAAAATCTTTTATTTTGTTTACCAAAAAAGCGGTTATATACCCTCAACAGCGCACCCAAGGCTCCCGTCCCGCTTCCGCAATACAAATGCCCGCGCCAAGCCCTCACGGGCATTTTACGCCGGGCGGCCAAATAAAAAATAAAATTTTCCAGACGGATTTTATCCCATTTTTCCCCGCCAGCCATCCGGGCCCGTCCGCTCCGTCCGCGCGGTCTTGGCTGAATCGCGGCAAAACCGGGAGGAGGCGGCAAACGCCTCCTCCCGCGTCCGCGCGCTTTTATCACGTGCGCCGCGGAAACAAAGCTCATTTCATGTTGTCCCATTCGTCGGCCACCCCGTAAGCGGCCGCCAGCAGAAGCGCCGTAAGGACTATACGCAGGAAAATATCCATAAAAAACTAACACGGTTAGCAAAGCGTACAAAATAAAAAGCAAAGCTTTCCGCTTCTCAAAGCGCTCTCATCTCTCTTTTCATTTTGACGCTTTGCTAACTCAAGTTACTCTTTATTTGCTAGAATAAGACCGCATAGATCGGGCAAGAAATATGCGGCCGGGACGGTGGAGAACTGCATACCACGGGGCTGTGATATCGGGCCGGTGGACGGCCCTTCTCCGGCATACGCCTCGGCGGCGTTTTTCCGTCCGAAGAACAGCATTTCCAAGCGTCAGCGGCTTTGGATATTGTTAGCATAGTAAGTTTTGTTAGTGTTTGTCAAGCGTTTTTTGCGCTTTCGTTTTATCCCCGTCTTCATAGGAGATATTTATGAATAAATTTGAAAAACAGCTGGAAAAATGGAATCACGGCGTACTGCGCGGCGCACAAGCCCGGTTAGCAAAAACCCTAGGCGTGTCCACGGCCACCGCCGCACTATGGACTACGGGGAAACGCCGTCCCTCCAAAGGATACATTGAGCAAATGGCTCAGCTTTTTAACATGGACGCGCTGGACGTATATAAGTTATTTTCTTCTCCTTCCGTCATATATCCGGACATTCATGCGCCCGGCCACGCCCCGGTGCGGAACTTGCGGGACCGACACACAGAGGATTGCTCTTACCACGCTCTTCCTCTCAGCCGGACAGATACGGAGGATTCGGAACCAAGCAACAGCGTAGCCCTGCCCTTTTTAGATCAGGTGCCGGACGCTTCCGGACATTACGAAGAAGACCACATATTGGAATGGTGGAGCGTACCGCGCAGATTTGCCCAAGGTGCCAAATACCTGTTGCGCACCGCCGCGGCGGGACTAAACCAAGCCGGACAGGAGGACCTCTGTTTCGTCCGGCCGGGGAAAGACATGCCCGAAGGAAAACTGATTTTGTTTCGCTCCCCCGCCGGAGAATATCTCTGCCGCCGGGTAAAATACAAAAACGGAAAGCCCGTTTTTTTCCGCCCCGGCAGCAAAAAAGCCGACGCGCAAATGCCGGGAGAAGCCGTCGGGGTGCTTTCACATTTGCTCAGCCGGTTATAGGCCCTTGTTTTTTCGTTAAAAATTATTATACTTATAGTATCCCCGGAGAAGGGTTCCGGGATATGCGGGACAGAAAATTGGTACCCGTTGCCAGCTTTGCCGGGAGATGCAGGGCGGCCGGGGGTGCCTACAACTGGTCGGGCCGCGCCGGCAAGATACCGTGAAGAACGGTGAAGCATAAGTACGCGGCTTTGAGGCAGAAAAGGAATGCTCTTTGAAACAGCAGGGTTTTTGGCGGCGGCCTGATGCGGTGCGCACGCTTCGGTTGCGTCCTCTACGCAGTGGAGACGCAGGAAAGCCGGAGAACGGACCGCGGCCCGCGGACTCTGCCGGGAGCATGTCACTGCTCCGTGATCTTTTGGACCAGCCCCTTCGGGGAAGGAAAACAAATGAATGAATGCAGCTAGAGTCCTCCGTATTTACATTATACGGAGGGCTCTTTTTTTATATCCGCAAGCGGACGGGCGGAAGATTTCCCGGTCTTCTCCGACGGAATATTTTCTTCATACCGTATACAAAAAATTGAGTATTTAAGTAAATTTTGATATAATATGTCAAGGGTTTTATGAACGCGCCAGACCGAATAGAGCAAAATTTGCGCGGTGTAGAGGAGGCCATTTCCGCCGCCTGCCGCCGCAGCGGGCGCCCTGAAAAGGGCGTAACGCTCATGGCCGTTACCAAATACGCCGCCGATGAGGACGTACTAACCCTGCTGAATACGGGCCGTGTACGCCACATAGGCGAAAGCCGCGTGCAGCAAGCCGTTGCCCGTTGGACATCTCCCCGCTTTGCGGCGTATAACGTCGTCAAACACTTTATCGGGCATCTGCAAAGCAACAAAACGGCACAGGCTGCTAAATTATTTGATTTTATTGACTCCATAGATGATATCCGCACCGCGCAGGCCTTGGACGCCCAGGCAAAGGCCCTGCATAAGACTTTATATGTGTTGGTGCAAATAAAGCTAACGGACAGGCAGACCCAGTCCGGCCTAGCATTAGCCCGGGCCCCGGAACTGGTAAAAGAGTTGCAAGGCTGCACCAACCTCCGTCCCTGCGGCTATATGGCCATTGCCCCGCAGACGGACGACCCGCAGGTGCTGCGGCCTTTGTTTAAAGAAGTAAAAGCGGCGTTTGAGCGGGATTTCCCGCCCTCTCTGCCGCAGCGATACCTGTCTTTGGGTATGAGCGCCGATTTTGAAACGGCCGTGGAAGAAGGCTCCACGCTGCCGAGGGTTGGAAGCAAATTGTTTTGTTAAGTTCGGAGGAGTTATGATCATAAAGGTCCGCGTTATTCCCACTTCGGGGCGCAATGAAATTATCAGCCGCATCGGCAGCGTATTGCGCATGAAAATCAAAAATAAAAAAGTGGATGATGACGCCGCCAACGCCATGATGAAAATGTTCCTGGCTGATTTCTTTGCCGTGCGGGAAGACCAAATCATCATTGTCAAGGGGGCAAAAGGCAAAGAAAAAACCGTGGAGGTACGCGACAAAAGCGAAGAAGAGCTGCGCAAAATCATGGACTCCATTCCGTAAAATTTACCGTCACGAAAACCCGCCCTTCGGGGCGGGTTTTTTATCAACAGCTTTCCAAGTCCTGCCGGGCACAAGCCCGGATGAATGAAAATTCCGCCGCAAAAAACAATGTTTTATTGCTTAACCGGCGGCGGGCAAATCAAGCAAATTTAAGATTTTGACACAAAATAAAACTCCCCGGGCTTCGGCCTGGGGAGTTTTATTTTTCAACAATTCTCATAAGAAGGGATAGGATTTTTTCATTAGAAAGCGCTGTTTATGGTGCGGCATAATTTAAGCCCTCGTGTATTCCCGTTCATATTTTCACAGATAATTTGCCCCGCAGTCCCATAACTTCCCGCATACCGGTCATAAAAATACCTTAAACTGGCCGTTCTGTTGTTATAACAAGTCAGGTAAGACGCTTCCCGGGCCAGCCCCGGGCAATACGTTACCTGCACAAAACCAACAGCCGCGCCATATGCTCCGACATTGTCCAATATCCAGTCTTCCCCGCACCTAAGCATCACGGTCTGATCTTTTTTTTGACAATTTTCCGGAATTTGGATATCCAAGTTTCCCATGTCCAACGTATAATTCCCGTTGGCCATAAAATACCGTTCCTGGCTGTCCTTAATGCTGCGCAACAAGGGCAAAAAACCCATAAAACGGGATTTGTCTACCGCCGCCTGATATTGCGGCAAAGCAACGGCGGCTAATATCCCAATAATTAAAAAAACGACCAACAGCTCTATTAGCGTACATGCGGCGTTTTTCTTGCTCTTCATGCAAAAAGTGTATCAAAAAAAAAAAACGGGTCAAGAGATAAGCGTCAGGAGGCGCAAAATGCCGACAAAAAACGGCAACGACAAACCTCCTAACCGCCGCCACAAAACAGGAAGGAACTCCGGCCATCGACCCCGGGAAGCTGCTTAATGGCAAAACATCATACGGAAAAGGCTTGTTTCAGTATTTCCGCCGCCCTGCTTGGCAGTGTTATACAACCAAAATTGGCTAAAAGGTCCTTAGGTTTTTTAAAAAGCCATAACCTGAAATCTCCGCTGTGAAAACCTTTTATAAAAACACCCCGCGCCGATAACCGGTGCGGGGTGTCTTTATCCAAAAGCCCAAATTATTTGAGCAGATTAGTCAGGCTGCGGAGGTCAGCCTCCTCTTTCATCTTGGCCAATACCTCCGCCAGCGGCAAACCGTTAAGGTTTTTGCCGTCGCGCAGGCGCACGGTAACCGTTTTGTCCTGCGCTTCCTTGGCGCCGATAACCAGCGTATACGGTACGCGCTGCATATGCGCTTCGCGGATTTTCAGGCCCAATTTTTCGGGGCGTATATCCAGCTGCGGGCGCAGGCCGGCGGCGCGCATTTGGGCGGCCACTTCTTTGGCGTAAGGAATTTGGTCGTCGGTCAGCGTCAAAATTTTGGCCTGTACCGGAGCCAGCCACAGCGGGAACCAGCCCGCATAATGCTCAATAATCACGCCGATAAAACGTTCTATGCTGCCAAACATGGCGCGGTGTACCATAATGGGGCGTTTGCGGCCTTCGGAAGCGACAAATTCCAAATCAAAACGCTCCGGCAGGTTGAAATCAAATTGTATGGTGGACAACTGCCACAAGCGGCCGATGGCATCCATCACTTTGATGTCAATTTTCGGCCCGTAGAAAGCCGCTTCGCCCGCGTGCGTGGTATAGGGGATATTATTGGTATCCAGCACGTGGCGCAGGGCGTTTTCGGCGCGCTCCCAATCCTCCACCTTGCCGGTGAAATGTTCGGGGTGCTGCGGGTCGCGCGTGGAAAGCTCCACGGCGTATTTTTCAAAGCCAAAGGTTTTAAAGATGTGCATGGCGAACTCAAAGCACTGTTTGACCTCATCTTCCACCTGTTCCGGCGTGCAGAAAATATGCGCGTCGTCCTGCGTAAATCCGCGCACGCGAAGCAGGCCGTGCAAAGCGCCGGACCGTTCATAGCGGTACACAGTACCCAACTCTGAATAACGCAGCGGCAAATCGCGGTAGCTTCGCAGGTTGGATTTGTAAATCTCCACGTGGAAGGGGCAGTTCATAGGCTTAATCTGGTATTTGTCTCCGTCCACTTCCATGGGGTGGAACATGCTTTCGGAATAAAACCCCGCATGACCGCTGATTTCAAACAAATGCAGGCGCGCAATATGCGGGCTGTATACCATATCGTAGCCGCGCTTGATGTTTTCATCTTTAATCCAGTCTTCCAAAATTTTGCGCAGCATACCGCCTTTGGGATGCATCAAAATCAGCCCCGGGCCCACATTGTCGTTAATGCTGAACAGATCCAGCTCCGGCCCCAGTTTGCGGTGGTCGCGCTTGGCGGCTTCTTCCTGCTGTTTAACGTAGGCATTTAGTTCGTCTTTATCGTTAAAGCTCAGGCCGTAAATGCGCTGCAGCATGGGGCGTTTTTCGTCCCCGCGCCAATACGCGCCGGCTATGGACGAGAGTTTGAAATTATTGATTTTGCCCGTATGCTCCACGTGCGGCCCGCGGCAAAGGTCGGCATAGTCCCCGGTAAAATAAACGGTAATCTCGCCGTCCGGCAATTCTTCCAACAGCTCCAGCTTATAGGTTTCGCCGCGTTTTTCAAAAAATTCTTTGGCTTCGGCTTTGCTCATCGCCTTGCACTCAAACGGAATGCGGGCCTTAATGAGTTCTTTCATTTTGGTCTCAATGGTTTTCAGGTCTTCCGGCGTGAAAGCGTGGGGACAGTCAAAATCGTAATAAAAGCCGTTTTCCACGGCGGGGCCGATGCCTAATTTGGTACCGGGGAACAGTTGCTGCACGGCGGCGGCCATAACATGGGCGCACGAATGCCGTTTCATTTCCAGTTCTTTGTTTTCCATAAGTATCCTTCAGCGGAACGTCCGCTTAAATTTATATAATAAGTATATCAAATTAGAGGGTGCGCCTGCCGGGGCGCCATATATGAGATTTTTACACGGTTTTTGGCTTGCTTTTAAGACAAATTATAAATTAATTCTTTGGGCTTGTCTGCCTGCTGTGGCCTTAGCGGCCTTTGGGTTGCGCCAGCTGGAGACCCCCGCTTACGCCTGGGCCGCGGCATTGCCGGTGCGCCTGCTCATTGAATTTGCGTTCTTGGGCGGAGGACTGGCCCTGCTTGTCTTGTTGGGAATAAAAAACAAATGGATTTTGCCCCTATTTTTATACGTCTATTATCTGGCCTGTACGGCGGATTTGGTGCTTTTGTGGTATTTTAAAGAACGTTTCGGCGCGAAATATTTGGACACCATGCAAGGCGGGGATTACGCTTTTCTGACGGACTGGCGGACGCTTTCGTACCTGCTTGTATTTTTGCTTTTCTGCTTCTTTATCGTGCGCCGCTTTTTCACCATACCCGCACGCAAAACCGCGGCCAAACAGCTGGGGGCCTGCGCGGCGGTGCTCCTGGCATTGTGCCTGTTAAATCCCCTGGCCCTGCTGCCCAAACCATACGACTTTTTAACCACCTACCTGATGTCCCCCTCCCCCGTTTATACTTTGCGCGCGGTGCTGGCCAAGCATCCGCAGGCCCTTATCACGGACAGCCTGCCCGCAAACGTTGCCGACACGGCGCGGAAATACAATGTATTCACCGCCCAAAATACCGGCGTGGGCAAAGATTACAAACGTGTGATTTTAATCGCTACGGAAAGTCTGTCGGCTAAATACCTGCACCGTTTTAACCCGCTGATTCCCCCCGCCGCCAGCGCCGCCTATGACCGGCTGTTTGAAACATATCCTTCCGCCACCCTGCATACGGTTACGCTTTCCACACTCTACGGTCTGACGGTGATTTTTTCCTCACATCCTTACGCGGAGCTGAACTATGAAAACGGTTACCCGCTGTCTTTTGTCAAGGAATTGAAAAAATACGGTTTCCGCACGGCGTTTCTGCGCGGGGCGGACGAAACGTATATGGATGAAAATCTGCTGTTCCACCAGGCCGGCTTTGACGAAGTGCTGGGCAGCCGGTTTTTCTCCGGTAAAGAAAATTATAAAAATTACATTGACTGGTGGGGTCTGACCGACCGCAAACTCTTTGAATACGCGGCGGAATATTTACAGGAACACAAAGATGAAAAAACTTTTTTAACCCTGCTGACTGTGGACACCCACGTACCGCTGGGCCGGCTGGATTACCTGGATCAGCCTTATGAAGAAATTGATGCACAGTTTTATGACGTGCCCACCATGCCGCGCGCCTATGCGCGCGCCGGGCAGGATTTAAACCATTTTCTGCGCGTGCTGGAAGAAAAAGACCTGTTTGACGAAGACACGCTGGTTTTAGTAACGGGCGACCACCCTTCTTATTCCAATACACCCACCAACAGCCTGTTTAAACCTTACCGCCGCGTGTTTGACCGTATTCCGTTTGCTATCATTACTCAAACGCCGATAGAAAAACCGCTGACGGAGGACCGCCTGGCCAGCCAGCTGGATATTGCTCCTACCGTGATGGATTTGCTGGACCTGCCCCAGCCCAAAGGTTTTTTCGGCCACAGTCTCTTTGACCGGCAGGAACGGCGCAGCATTTTTGACGTGAAAGAAGATTATGTGGCCGTCAGCACGGAAGAAGGCACGCGGGTGCTGCCGCTGAACTCTTCCAAAGCGCAGGACAGGGAAATTATTGATTTAATCCGCACGTTCTGGACGGAAGAGGGACCTTCTCCCGTCTTTCACTCTTAAAAAGCATAGATTTTCGCACGTTCTTCCCAGACGGTATATGTCTTCCGTCCCGTCATACTCCGGCATACTCTTTCCGCCCGTTCCCCGCCTTCCACATAAGCATAGCACCGGGCTTGAGAATCTGGTAAATACTTTAAATATCCGCTGTAACTGCGGGTATCCAAAGAATACAAATAGGTGGGAGTAGTTCCCGTCCCAAATCCGCCCAGCGCGATGTGAATATCTTTCCCGGGAGATACAAGAGTCCTCTGAGAAATGACATAGCCCGCCGGCAACAAACCGCCGTCCAATTCTTCAAAGGAAGAGGCATACCGGCCATTTGCCATGTAGTAGATTTGTTGCGCTTTCAACACGGCATTCACATTGCTCATCAACTGCGCGTAACGTGCTTTGTCCACCGCCGTTTGATATTGCGGCACGGCAACGGCCGCCAATATGCCGATAATCAGCACCACCACCAGAAGCTCAATAAGCGTAAAACCGGCCCGTTTGATGGAAAAAGAACGAGATTCTGAGTAAAAACTTCCCAGAATGACATTGCAAATAAAACCGCCCAAAACGCTTTTAGAACGGCTTTTTTTCGTCAGATACATTTTTTGATAAATTTTGCCTATAGGCAAAATTTATCAAAAAAAAAAAACAAATCAAGCCTCTTTAAAACCTACTGCCCACCCCTTGCCAAACGCCCGCGCACGCCACGCCAAATATGCTAAAATACTCAAGTATACATTTACTTCTTAATTTATGGAGGCAGCATGAATACAGCAGCACAAGCCGGCAGCGGCAACCTGATTCTCATGTTCATGATTATTGTTTTCATAATCATCATCATGTGGTCGGGCCGCGGGCAGAAAAAACGTGAGGCCGAAAGACAAGCCAAAGTGGACGCTTTGCAAAAGGGCGACGGAGTCATTTTGCCGGGCGGCATTGTGGGCACCGTGGCGGGGTTTAAAGACAACGCCGTGGAAGTCAAAGTGGCCGAAAACGTCAAACTCACCGTTTTAAAATCGGGCATCGTCGGGTTCCTAAGCAACACCGCCCCCGTTAACAAAGGAGGAGCCAAATAATGTCCAAATCGCTGGCCATTAAATGGATTGTCATTATCGTCATCTTGTTGGGCTCTATGGCGCTTATATACCCCAACTACAGCTGGTATTCCAAACCGGAGGCGGAACGCACCAAACTGGAATCTCTGGGCAACAAACCCCAGCGCCTGCTGAACCTGGGCCTGGATCTGCGCGGCGGCAGCAGCCTGTTGCTGGAGCTGGACGTCACCAAACTCAGCGACCGCGAACCGCTTAACGAAGCCATGGCGCGCGCCATTGAAATCATCCGCAACCGCATTGACCAATACGGCGTGGGCGAAACATCCATCACCCGCCAGGGCGACAAATGGATTTTGGTGCAGCTGCCCGGCGTAGCCAATCCGGCCGCGGCCGAAGCCTTAATCGGCAAGACGGCCATGCTGGAGTTCCACATCGTCAAAAACGATACAACGGCCGCCGAAAAAGCCATCACCAAACTGGAAAGTATGGACGAGCCCTATGACCAGGACGGAGCGTTAAAACCCGAAATCGCCGAGCTTCTGCCGGAAGGATACACCATTTTCCGCACCAAAGACGGCGGATATAATTTGGTGGACAAAACGGCCAAAGTAACCGGCGCGGATTTGGACGACGCGCACCTGACCATGTACGGCGAAAACGGTTACCCCGAAGTGGCTTTCTCTTTTAACGCCGAAGGCGCCAAAAAATTCGGCCAGCTGACGGGCTCCAACATCGGCAAACAGCTTGCCATCGTTTTGGACAACACCATTCAGTCCGCCCCCGTGGTGCAGAGCCGCATTACCAAAGAGGGGCGCATTTCCGGCACGTTTACGCTGGAAGAAGCGCGCCAGCTGACCATCGTGCTCAAAGCCGGCGCTCTGCCCGCCCCGGTGCGCATTATTGAAAAACGCACCATCGGTCCCACGCTGGGCGAGGACTCCATTAAATCCGGTTTAAGCGCTTCTTTATACGCGCTGGTGGCCATTTTGCTGTTCATGATGATTTACTACAAATGGGCCGGTTTCATATCCGACATCGCCCTGGTGCTCAACCTGGTGTTGCTGATGGCCATCATGAGCTATTTCTCCGCCACGCTGACGCTGCCCGGCATCGCCGGTATCATCCTGTCACTGGCCATGGCCATTGACGCCAACGTGCTGATTATAGAGCGCATGAGGGAAGAAAAACTGCTGGGCAAGCCCATAGCCACCATTATTCAGTTAGGCTATGACAAAGCCTGGTCCGCCATCATTGACTCCAACCTTACGACCATTATCGTGGGCTGCTGTCTGCTGCAGTTCGGCACCGGGCCGGTGAAAGGTTTTGCCGTAACGCTTATCATCGGTTTGGTCGTCAGCTTGTTTACGGCCGTGTTTGTCACACGCGCCATTTATGAGCTGCTGCTTACCTCTAACCCCAAGGAGATCAGCTTATGATGACTTTTTTCCCGAAAACAAACATTGATTTCCTTAAATACAGGAAAGTGTATTTTACCGTTTCTACCCTGATTTTCATCTTTGGTATCATTCTGTTCTTTACCAAAGGTCTGAACATGGGTATTGATTTTACCGGCGGTACGCTGGTACAGGTTAAATTTGAACAGCCCGTGGAAATGGCCGCCATACGCGACGCGCTGACGCAGACGGGCAACGAGTCCGACCTGCAGTCCTACGGGGACAACACCTACGCCGTGCGCGAAAAAGGCTCCGAGGCTGACATAGCCGAAGTACAGGCCGGCGTGGAAAAAGCCCTGGACACATTAAACGTGCCTTACACGGTGCAGCAGGCCAACTTCGTAGGCCCCGCCGTCGGACAAGACATGGCCGAACGCGCCGTATGGGCCATTGTGCTTTCGCTGGTGTTGATTATTATTTACGTAGCCTTCCGCTTCAGCAATATTCTGTGGGGCACTTCGGGCGTGGTGGCCCTGTTCCACGATTTGTTTGTGATGGCAGTGGCTTTTGCGCTGACCCAGCGCGAAATTGACCTGGTGGTCGTGGCGGCTTTCCTGACGGTGGCCGGCTTCTCCATTAACGACACCATCGTCATTTTTGACCGCATCCGCGAAAACATGCGCCTGACCCCGCGCGCCTCTTTGGCCGAGCTTATTAACCGCTCCATTAACGAGACGCTCTCCCGCACTGTCATTACGTCTTTGACGGTGGTAGGCTCGCTGTTCATTCTGTATTTCTTCGGCGGCGAAGCGCTCAATTCGTTCGCGTTTGCCATGCTGGTGGGCTGCATCTGCGGCGTTTACACCACCATCGCGCTGACGACCCCGCTGGTGTACGTTTGGACGCACGGCGGCGAAAACAAAGAAGCGGCGGTCGCAACCGCCAAGCCCGCGCGCAAAGCGGAAACGGAAAAGAAACCCGTTGAAAAGAAGGAAGATGCCAAACCGGCCGCTTCCGGCAACGGTCCTTCCAAAAAATCCGTCCGCAAAAGCCGCAGAAACAGAAGATAGTTTTACACGGCCGGACGCGTATTCTGCGCGTCCGGCTTTTTCACGCCGTGTTTTTTTACGCGTTTTTGGCAAAGAACGGATAAAAAAATATGACTGAAAGCATGCGCAAAATCAAACGTTTTAAAATCAGCACGCGCCAGAAAGAAATTACGCGCAAAGTGCTGCGCTTGGGCCTAGATTTGCCCTCCGCGCAGCTAAACGGTGAAATAGAACTGGCGGCTTTTGTGCTGGAGTTGGCCGGCAAACTGGACCCTGGCACCGTATACGAATTTAATGAGAACGCTTTGTGGGATTTAGGCGATCAGGCCGTGGCCGCACAGGGCATGTTCAGCGCGTGCGCCGTCACGCTGGGCAAAAACGCAACCGACTTTGCAGACGCGCTTCCCCCCGCCAAACAACTGATTGCGCAAACCGTTTTGTTTGAATTTTTGCGCACGGCCGTTTTATTCGTGGCCGATTTGATTAAAGAACAAGCGGAAAAAGAAGAATGCGAAGCGCTGGAACCGCAATTTGTATACGTGCCCAAACTGGGTTTGGCGCCGGAACCGAAGCTGTTTAAAGATTCTCCGCGCACGGAAGAAGAAACCGCCCGCAAAATTCTGCCTAAACTGCTCGAGCGCATACAATCGGGTAAAATAGAGGTGTCCTGCGACGAAGGGGCCGTACAGCCGCAGGCGACGGCGGTGTTTATCATTCCGTGGCAGAAGAAAAAACGCAGAGGAAAAAAATAATGCCCAAACCGACTTCTCTGGAGAAAAAAACCGTTTCCTGGAAGCATGTGCTCGGCTCCTGGGCCATTTACGCTTATACGCTTTTTTTAGGCTGGACAACGCGTATTTACTGGTTTAAAACGGATGAGTTCTTGCGGTTGGAAAAAGAAGGCAAAAACTACATCTATGCCATTTGGCACAACCAGCAGCTGTTTTTGCTTTATCCTTACCGCGGGCAGAAAATCTGTTCGCTTATCAGTTTAAGCGACGACGGGGAATTTATCGCCCGCGTACTGCCCAAATTCGGCATGAAAGCCGTGCGCGGCAGCACCACGCGCGGTGGTGCGCGCGCGCTGATTAAGCTGATGAACATCGCCGAAGCGGGCTATCACCCCATGCTTACTCCTGACGGTCCGCGCGGCCCAATTTACCAGGTACAGCCGGGCATCTTGTTCCTGGCGCAAAAAACGGGGCTGCCCATCATTCCCGTAGGCACCGCCCTGAGCCGTAAGTTTAAAGCGGGTTCCTGGGACAAAATGCGCGTGCCGCTGCCCTTTGGCAGCACGGCGCTGACCTACGGCAAAGCCGTTTATGTTGCCGAAAACGGTGATATGCAAGCCATAGCGGCCGAACTCAAGGCCGAGCTGGACCGCGTGACGGACCTTTCCGAACAATTCATCAACAAAAAACCGTTTGATAATACGCGGGGATAAGTTTCACTCCGAACCGCAACAGACAGACGGGAAATTTTTATAACTCGTAAATAATGCGCGAACCGGATTCCTTCAGTTTTTTGCCGCCTAACGCCCGGCACAGCCGCTGACCTCTTTCATTGTCGCCGTAACAAGTATTTTTATATCCGCTCCAAGCAGCGTTTCTGTCCCGAAAGTAAATAAAATAATCAAAAGACGAGTTTTTGCGCCACACGTATGGGAAACGGCAACCGCCTTCGTCACAGATATATTCAAAATTCTCCGTTTCGGCAAAAGCAGAATCGTGAGGGTCAATAGCAAGCCCCGGAATCTGAATGTCAATCTCGTTAAAATAACAGCCGGGCTCATCTTCCGGTATGCCGTTTGCCAATGCGCAGAGGTCGGCCGCCTGCTCAATAGCCTTCAAATGAATCAAAGCTTCAGAGACCCGGCTTTTTTCCACAACCAGCTCATATTGCGGCAGAGCAATGGCGGCCAGTATGCCGATAATCAGCACCACCACCAAAAGTTCTATCAGCGTAAAGCCGGTCCGAACGCCGCACAGATGAGATCCTGAGTTAAAACTTCTCAAGATGACTTTATGAATAAAGCCGCCTAAAACGCCTTTAGAGCGGTTTTTATTTTTGGGATACATTTTTTTTTTTTTTTTGTTCATGAACAAAATTTATCAAAAAAAAAAAACAATGCAAGTCCTTTTTAAAACGCCTGCGCAGAACCGATTTATTTTTTCATGCTCAGCAGAATAAGTTCGGCTTCCACGGAGCCGTCCTGATAGTAGGTATAATGCGGCAGGGCCCCGTCCTCGTACGGCGCGTATTGCCCAAAGTTCATGCGGGCGGCGCCAAATGTTTTGCGGTAAGTAAGCGCGCGGGGATATTCTCCCCCCGCTTCATATTCATAATGTACGGCCCCGTTTCTTTCATAGGTTACACTGCGCAGGCCGTCTTTTTCACGGCAGGATTTATACACATCCGGCGGGAAAAGAAGCAACGTTAAAAAACTATCCGCCTTGGCGCGCACAACGGCTTTGTCTGCCGGCGGCGTGATAAAAATAAAATCCGCTCCGCGGCGCGTAACGGCCGCCTGCATCAGTTTATACCCGCCCGCAGCGGCAAACAACACGGCCTCATATGTGTCTTCAGACATCTTTTTAATTTGCAAAATTCCGTCCAGCACATTGCCGCGCGCAGACAGCGTGATTTTAAACGCCGCCAGCCTCTGCCCGCGGTCAAAAAATGAAGGCCGGGCCAAAGTCCGTCCGTCGCAGGAAGTTTTCAGTCCCAGCGAAGCGCACCCCCCTAAAAAAAACAGCCCGGCAACCAAAACGGCCCATTTTTTCATATTCACTCCTTCTCCGCGCCGCTGACGCGCCGCTTTTAATATTATATGATAACTATATGGACACTTTGTATCTTTACCTGCTTTCCGCATTGCTTTCCTGCGCCGTGACCGCCGGCGCACTGCCGTTTTTGCGCAAATTCCTGGGCGCGCGCCTGCTGGACGTACCCTGCGGACTGAAAAAACACGCCGCCGACGTGCCCGTGGTAGGCGGCTGCGCCGTCATGCTGGGGCTGTGCGCCAGCCTGGTATTTATCCGCCTGACTACGGCTTTTCCCAGCGGCACCCTGCGCAGCCTGCGCGGCATTTTGCTGGGAGGGCTGATTATTTTCGCGCTGGGTTTATGGGACGATTTTAAAAAACCCAAAGGCATCAGCGTACCGCTGCGCCTGATCGGGCAGGCTTTGGCCGCGCTGATTTTAATTTTATACGGCGTGCATATCAGTTTGTTTGACTGCCCCGTTCTGTCTTATACACTGACGTTTCTGTGGGTCATCGGCATTACCAACGCTTTTAATCTGTTGGATATTTCCGACGGGCTTTGCGTCAGCCAAGCCGCCGTATGTTCACTGGGCTTGTGCGTCATCGCCCTTCCCTCGGAATTTATTTACGTCAATTTCTGCGCCTGCGCGCTTTTAGGCGCGTGCGCAGGCTTTTGGCCCTACAACCACAGCAGCCGCGTCAAAACCTTCCTGGGAGACAGCGGCAGCACGCTTTTGGGCTTTGTCATTGCCGCGCTGTGCATGGGCACGGAATACAGTGAACACTCCAACTTGGGCTTTCTGGCCCCGCTGCTCATTGTGGCCATTCCGCTGTTTGACACGGCTTTTGTATGTTTGATGCGCATCAGCAAAGGGAAAAATCCCCTCTGCGGAAGCAATGACCACGCGGCGCTGCGATTGATGAAAATCGGCCTGTCCAAAAATGAAACCCTTTTGCTGTTTACCGGCGCGGGCGTATTTGCCAATATTTTCGCTTTTGCCGTCACCAAAATCAGCGCGGTGGCGGCCTCGGCGGTGTATTTCGTGGCCGCGCTGCTGCTGGGCGTATCGGCCCTGTTCCTTTCGCGCATACGCATGAAAGGCTGACCTTGCGCAAAGTGTTATAATAAGACTATGAAAATTTTGGTTTTCGGGGGCAGTTTTGACCCCGTGCACAAAGGCCATGTGGCCGTACTCAAAAAAGCCCTGCAGGTAATTAAGCCCGACGCGGCACACGTCGTGCCGGCTTATCATTCCCCGTTTAAGGCCAAATCCCCCACCCCGTTTAAAGTGCGCATGCAAATGGCCAAGGCCGCCTTTGCGCCGCTGGGCAAAAACATTATTTTTGACGATTATGAACTTAAACGAGGCGGAAAAACCTATTCCTACCAGCTGGTGCAATACCTGCGCCAACGCTACGACAACCCCGATATTTACCTGCTGGTAGGCACGGATTGTTTAAACGACCTGCACGCCTGGAAAAACCCCGAATATATTTTTAAACACGCCACCGTGGTGGCGGGGCGGCGCAAAGGCTTTTGCGAGCACAAGGCCGATTTCCGCCATGTTTTTCTGCCGGGCACTTTCCCCAAAATGTCCTCCACGCGCGTGCGGGCTCATGTGCTGGCCAGCGGCAGCGTGCCTGCCGACAAGGTGCCGGAAGCGGTGGCCAAAGTGATTTTAAAAAACGATTTATACGGCTTTGAGGTGCACCGCTGGCTAAAAGCCCATTTAAAACCCAACCGCTACTTGCATTCGGTCAAAGTGGCTGAATTATGCGCGGTGCTCAGCGACATTTACGACGTCCCCGTGGAAAAAGCCGTACAGGCGGGCATATTGCATGACGCGGGCAAAGGGTTTTCCGGAGTGGAGCTCATGGCTTTTTGTAAAGATTACAAAATCAAGGTGCCGTATTTTGAAGACATTTGCCGTTTTGAGCCCGCCCTGCTGCATTCCTATGTATCGGCCTGGCTGGCCCGTCATGAATTCGGCATCAAAGACAAAGAGGTATTGGACGCCATATCCGAACATACGCTGGGCAGCCTGCACATGAGCACGCTGAGCAAAATTTTATTCGTGGCGGACATCTCTTCCAAAGACCGCAAATACAAAGACGCCTTTGTCATCCGTACGCTGGCTATGCAGGATTTGGAAAAGGCCCTGCTTTACGCCGCCAACCGCAAACTTTGGTTTACCATAGACAGCCAGAAATGGCTTTGCCCCGTGGGGATTGAATTATGGAATCACCTGGTAAAATGCGCCGCCT
>CALUXH010000010.1 GCA_944324695.1 uncultured Elusimicrobiales bacterium
TGGCGCGACGCGGTCAGCGCGGTGGGCGCACAGGACATTATGCAGTCGGCCCGTTTGTTTGACTCCCTGCCGCAGGCGCTGTCGGACTGCGTGCTGACGCTGGCCACCACCGCCCTGAAAAACCGCCGGCTGGACCAGCCCGTCATCGCCCTGCCGGATTTGCCGGCGTGGCTGGCCGGACAGATGCAGGGCAAAACCGCCCTGGTGTTCGGCAATGAGAAAACGGGCCTGTCCAATGACGACATCGGTTTATGCACCGCCGTTCTGCATATTCCGACGCGCGCCAAACAGCCGTCTGTGAATTTGGCGCAGGCCGTTATTTTAACGTGCTACGAACTTTCGCGCCAGGCGGCCCCCGCGGCAGCGGCGCACCCGCTGGAGCGCGCTACGTTTGCCCAGACGGAACTGGTCATAGACGAGCTGGAAGGGCTGATGGTGCAGAGCGGCTTTCGCACGGACTATACCCCCGCCCAGCGCAAAGCCCTGCTGCGCGCGCTGGTGCGCAAGGCGGAACTGGAAAAGGACGATTTGTTTTTCCTAAAGAATTTTGCCCTGTATGTGCGGGGCAAACTGACGGAGACCTCCCATGAACACACACCTTGACCCCAAAGATTTGCTGATAAAAATTAAGAAAAAAGCCCGCGCGCTTGGGCCGGCAGGCGTCAGAGCGCGTAAAATGTTAAAATATAGGCAAATGCACAGCGAACCCTCCAAAAAATATAATATTTTGGTTATCAATCCGGGCTCTACTTCCGACGATATAGGTTATTATCGCGGGGACAAACCCGTCTTTGAAGTGACGGTGCGTTATTCCATTACCGATTTGGAACCCTACGAAGGCAAAAACGTGACAGAACAGCTGCCGCTGCGCCGCAAACTGATTTTGGACTATCTGCTGGATCACAAAGTGCCGCTCAAAGAAATTGACGCCGTTATCGGCCGCGGCGGGTTTATCCGCTCCGTGGAAGGCGGCGTATACGCCGTCAACGATCAAATGGTGTCCGACCTGGAGACGGGCCGTTACGGCGGCATACACCCCAGCAATTTAGGCGGCATTCTGGCGCGTGACATCGCCCAATATGCCAAATGTCCCAGCTTTATCGCCAATCCGGTGGTGATTGACGAGTTGCAGCCTATTGCGCGTTACAGCGGCATGCCGGAAAACCCGCGCATCTCCATTTTTCACGCATTAAGCCAGCGCCATGTGGCGCGGCTGATTGCCGAAAAACACGGGCGCAAATATGAAGACGTGCGCTGTATCGTCTGCCACGGCGGGGGCGGCATATCCATCGGCGCGCACCGCAACGGAAAAGCGGTGGACGTCAGCAACGGCTATGAAGGCGAAGGTCCCATGACCCCGCAGCGCAGCGGCACCGTGCCGTGCGCGGGGCTGGTGAGCATGTGCTTTTCCGGCAAATACACCCAAAAAGACATACGCCTGAAAATGCGCGGCAAAGGTGGTTTGGCCGCTTATACGGGCACCTATGATGTCAAAGAACTGGAAGAATTTATCCGCACGGGCAAAAAACGCCCGGGCTCACTGATTCACTGCACCAAAGAAAAAGCCAAAGAGGCGTTGGACGCCATGATTTACCAAATGTCCAAAGAAATCGGCGCCCTGGCCGTGGTGCTGGAAGGAAAAGTGGATTTTATTGCGCTGACGGGCGGCCTGATGTTCAGCAAATACATTCCGCATGAAATTGCGCGCCAGGTAGGCTGGATAGCCCCCATTTACGTCTATCCGGGCAGCGAAGAAAAAGACGCCCTGCGCGATGCGGCGCGCCGCGCGCTGGAAAACCCCTCTATTGTGAAACATTATTCGTAAAAAGGAGCAAAAAACATGAAGTTTAAAAGCTTTGAAGACCTGATTAATCAGGTAAAAGGCAAATCCAACCGCGTGGTTGTGCCGGGCGCCAACAATGCCGAAGCCCTGCAGGCCATTAAAATGGCCGATGACAACGGTCTTATTTCCCACGGCATTCTCATTGGCCCGATTGCCCAGGTAAAAGAAATGGTCAAGGCCGCCGGCCTGCCGGAAGAAAAGTTTGAATTTATTGACTGCGAAGACGTACCCACCATGTGCAAATTGGCCGTAGACCAGATCTTGGCCGGCAAAGGCGACTTTTTAATCAAAGGCCTAGTGGATACCAAATATTACATGAAGGCCATTTTAAACAAAGAAGCCCATCTGGTGCCGGAAGGGGCTTTGCTGTCGCACTTTGTATTGTTCAGCACGCCGAAATACAAAAAGCCTTTTGCCGTAACGGACAGCGCCGTCGTCATTGCCCCGACGCTGGAACAAAAAGCCAAAATCATTCAGAACGCCGTCAACACCATGCACAAACTGGGGCTGGAAAACCCCAAAGTATCCTGCGTGTGCCCCGTGGAAAAAGTCAATGAAAAAATCCCCAGCACGGTGGACGCGGCCGAACTGGCCAAAATGAATGCGGAAGGCAAAATCACGGGCTGCGTGGTGGAAGGCCCCTATGACCTGTATATTTCCCTGTCCGCGCAGAAAGCCGCCGAAAAAGGCATCACCGGCAAACAGGTGGCGGGCGACGCCGATATTTTGATGCTGCCGGACCTGGACGCGGGCAACCCGCTCTACAAAGCCCTGGCGTTCTTTGGAGACCATATGGAAGCGGCGGCCGTGTTGGTCGGGCCGACCATTCCGGTCATTTTGCCTTCGCGCGCCGATGACCCGAAAGTCAAACTCAACGCCATTGCGTTGTGCTCTTTCTTAAAAGACCAGAAATAAACGAAACGGGGCGGCCGGACACCGGCCGCCCCTTTGCACGTCTATGTATAGAAAACTGATTGCCTTTTTTAACCGTCATTACCGCCGCTACCACGATTTAATGTTTTATTCACTAACGCTGGCGGTCATCTTGCTGACCACGGCGCTGACCGTGGCGATTACTCGCGCAAAGAACCACCTGGAAGAAATCAACTCTTACCAAAAAGAAATTTACGCGCAGGATTTTACCGTGGGGGATAAGCCCATTTATGTGGCCTTGCAGGAAGCGGGGCTAGACAATATAGAAGTATCCGAAATCGTGGACAAATTAAACTCCGTAGTGGACACGCGAAGGCTGCAAAAAGAGGATGAATATTCCGTCTCCACCACTACGGACGGGCAGTTTTCCATGCTGCTTTTAAACCAGGGGCTGACGCGCTATTTTGTGGCCAATGCGGGCGGGCAGCTGGTGGCGGGCAAATCCGACGTGGAAATTCATACGCGCGTTAAAAGCACCGCCGGAAAAATACACGACTCTCTGTTCGCGTCTATGCTTAAAGACGACGTCACCGTACCGCTGATTGTAGACCTGACGGATGCTTTCTCCTGGAATATAGACTTTAACACCGAAACCCGCAACGGCGACCAATTCGCCGCCGTATGGGAGGAACATTACACGGCCGACGGCACCATTACGGGGCAGGACTTGGTGGCCGCTATGTACAAAGGGCAGGTAACCGGGGAAAACTACGCGTTTTATTACAATGACGAATTTTTTGACAAAACCGGCAAAATCACCAAAAAAATGTTCCTTAAATCCCCCATCAGCTTCCGCGGGGTGCGCATCTCTTCCCGTTTTAATCCCCGCCGCATGCATCCCATTTTGCGCATACGCCGCCCGCATTTAGGCATAGACTATGCCGCCCCGACGGGCACTCCTATCCAGGTAGTGGCTGACGGCGTAGTGACCTATGTGGGCAAAAAGGGCGGTTTCGGCAATTATGTAGAGGTGCGCCACGCCAACAACTATGTCACCTCTTACGGGCATTTAAGCCGCTACGCCAAAAAAACCAAAAAAGGCGCCAAAGTGACGCAGGGCGACACCATCGCTTACGTGGGCAGCACGGGGCTTTCCACGGGGCCGCATTTGGATTTCCGCATCAAACACAACAATAAATTTATAGACTTTTTAAAGATGAAAAACCGCAACTCCGCCCTTCGCTCCGTACCCGAAGAACAAATGGCGGATTTTGAGGAAATGAAAGGCTTGTATCTGGAAGCGTTAAACGACGCGCTGGTCAAAGCGCAGGTCATCCAGCCCGCCGAGCAGGCGCAGGAGGAAAACAAATGACAAAACGCATTGCCATCACCGGAGGCCCCAACGGAGGCAAAACCACCGCGCTTTCGGTGCTCAAAGAAACCTTCGGCAGCAAAATCGAAGTGGTGCCGGAAGCGGCCACCATGATTTTCAGCGGCGGCTTTCCGCGCAAAGACGGCAGCCCCGAACATGTCCGCACGGCACAGCGCATTATTTTCTACGCCACGCAGCAGCTGGAAAGCCTGGCCATGCAAACTTCTTCGGCGGATTTAATCGTCTGCGACCGCGGCACCGTGGATGCGGCCGTGTACTGGCCCGAAGGCATAGAAGACTTTTTCTCCTCCATGGGCACCACGCTGGACGAACAAATCGCCCGTTACGACGCGGTCATTCATCTTTCGCCCCCGCTGAAAGCGGAATTTTACCAGTCCACGCGGGTACGCACGGAAACGCTGGAGGAAGCATCGCGCATTGACCGCAAAATTCTAAAAATTTGGGAAAAACACCCCAACCGCATGGTGCTGCCCTCCATGGATCACTTTTTCCAAAAGGCGGGCATCATTAAAGATTTTATAGAAACCCTTCTTCCCCAGGAGGAGAAAAAATGAACAAAAAGAAAATCGTTTTGACCGGCGGTCCCAGCGGCGGAAAAACCACCGCGCTGTCCATTTTAAAGGAAACCTTCGGCAATAAAATTGAACTGGTGCAGGAGGCGGCCACGCTGATTTACAGCGGCGGTTTCCCGCGCAAGGACAACAGCCCGCTGCATATTGAACACGCGCAGCGCATTATTTTCTACACCGTACATCAGCTGGAACATCTGGCGAACGCCACTTCCGCGGCACCGCTCATCGTGTGCGACCGGGGGTCCATAGACGGCGCGGTATACTGGCCCAAAGGCCCCGAAGATTTCTTCAAGGCCATGAACAGCACCCTGGAGGCCGAATTGGCGCGCTACGACGCGGTGATTCATTTGTCCCCTCCGCCGGAGAAAGATTTTTACCAGGCCACCAACGTACGCACGGAAACGCTGCAGCAGGCTTTTGAAATTGACGACAAAATTCTAAAAATCTGGGAAAAGCACCCCAACCGCCTGGTGGTGCCGCGCAGCAAGCATTATTTTGAGAAAGCCGAAATCATCAAAAATTTTGTGGAGAATCTCCTCCGCTAATTTCGTTTAAGGAGTCGTATCAGTATGTGGAATCCGTTTAAGAAAAAAGAAGAAGACGTCCAGCCCCCCGCCGGTGCATCTTCTAAAGAGCCCGCCAAAAAAGAAAGCATTGAGCAGCGCATTGAGCGCGAAATAGATTCTTTGCCGGGCATGATTAAAAACAAGCTAAAAGACCCGCAAATCAAACAGCGCTTCATAGACATTGCCAAACGCATGGAAAAAGACGGCGTGGACTTTAAAAGCATACGCCAAATGAAAAAATGGATGAAGGCGCACGAGGCCGAGCTGAAAGCCAGCCAGGCGGGAGATATCCCCAAAGTGGAAACCTTCGTGCACGAAGGACCGAAAATCGGCCGCAACGATCCCTGTCCTTGCGGCAGCGGCAAGAAATACAAAAAATGCTGCGGAAAAGATAAAATCTAAATCAAAAACCCCGCCTAAAGGCGGGGTTTTTATTGGTATGATATCGCCTCCGGCCGCGCCGAAGGATTTTTACCGGCCGTCCCTTTACGGAAGGGTATAGCGGGTGCAGCCGCTTTCCCCGCAAATTTGATGCGCACTTGTCCCGCTTTCTTTCCCGCCAAGTCCCCTGCAAAACGCCCGGGCCTCTTCGTCGTTATTTACTGCCCAGCATTCCCGGGCGGAGCCGGCCGCGGAGAAAAACTGCAAATACCCCACCTTCCAACTGCGCTTCGTGGCCGCCAGGGAAACCATACATAAGATGTTTTCTTCGTATCCTACCATCAAATCGCAATATATGCCGTTTCCGCTCATGGCACCTCTTTGCTCCTCATCCCCGGCTTTCCATCCGGCAGGCACCCCGATATCCATATCGCGCCAATATTTTGGATAACTGCCATTGGCCAGATGGTAACGGTCGGCGGCATCGGCAAAGTTTTTGGTAATAACCTGTGCCTGTACATAACGCGAACGCAAAACGGCTTTCTGATACTGCGGCACGGCTATGGCGGCTAATATGCCGATAATCAAAACAACCACTAACAGCTCTATTAAGGTAAATGCGGCGTTTTTTCCACTTTTCATGCGAAAAGTGTATCAAAAAAAAAAAACGGGTCAAGGCTTGGACGTTAAACAGAAAAAAACGCCAACAGAAAAACGGCATAACGGCAACGAAAAACAGCGCATCTATTAGGCCATGCGGAATTTATTCCTACATTTCTTCCATTTTCGCTTTCATAAAGCCGGGAAACCCGAAACAAATTCGGGATGGCCTTATTTATAGACTGTGAAAGAAAACGTCACGCTGAACTTGTTTCAGTATCTCCTCCGTTTTTGTTTTTATAAGAGCGGGGATTCTGAAATAAGTTCAGAATGACTTCTTAGTAAATCCAGTGTCATTCCCGGATGCGGCGGCCCGCAGGGCTCGGGAATCTTCCTTTGGAATGCCGTTTATAAAAACCTTTATTATCGGAGGATTCCCGGCTACGACCTCAAAAATGACCTCGTTTTAAACAAATCACACGGGGTTCATTGTATATTTGCTTTTATCGTCATGTTATCTAAAACCCGTCCCGGTAGGATTTTTTAACGCACATGGCGAACCCGGAAATAATTTTCCCGGCCCGGCATATCACTCGCCGTTCCGTACTCTTTGCACACCGCACGGCCGGCATCCGTCGTACCAATGCAATAAATGCTGTAACTGACATAATCGGAATCAAACGTCATTTCCCAGCCAATCCCGGAAACTGGAAAATACTGGCAAAAGCCCTGATTGCTGTTTTCTTCCCTGTTACAGCTCCATATCCCCGTATCAATGCTTAGCAAAGACAAATCTCCCGTATAATGTCCCGTAGCCATTTTATATTCTTTCTGCGCCGTTTCCAACGCAGCAATACGCGGCAAAACGCCGGCAGCGCGGCTTTTTAATACCGCTTTTTGATATTGCGGCAAAGCCACCGCCGCCAATATGCCAATGATAAGCACAACCACCAACAACTCTATAAGCGTAAATCCTCTTCTCATTTTTACCTCTATACGGACATTTAAACGCTCTGTAATCCTTGGTAACGGTTTTTCATTTTTACCATGTATAGCGTATCAAAAAAAAAAAACGGCGCAACCCCTTCCGGGTTTTGCGCCGTTTTCACGCTTATAAAAACTACAAATAATCTTCTATTTTCTTATACACTCTTTCCGCCACCATTTTGTAGCCTGCGGCGTTAGGGTGGATTTGGTCGGACATCAATGCTTTCTTGCCAAATATACCGTCCAAAATACCGGGTACGAACAACGCTCCTTTTTCCCGCGCCAGTTTTTTATATGCCTTGGTGTATTTATTCATGCCGTAATACCCGCCCGTATCCACCACAACGGCCACCGCGCCGGAAGCCTGCACGGCATCCACAATTTGGGACAGGGAAGCCAGCGTTTTTTCAAACGCCACCCCGCGCATAAAATCATTGCCGCCAAATTCAATCAGCACCATATACGGGTGATGCTCCAGCACCTGCGGCAGACGGCGCGGAGCCGCGGCAGCCGTATCCCCGTTCAACCCAAGATTAACAATATTCTTTCCTGTCAGCTCCGCCAGCACCGCCGGATACGTTTGATCCCGCGCCGCGCCTTTGCCGTAGGTCAGGCTGTCGCCAAACGCCACAATGGTGACGCCTGTTTTCCCGGCGTTTTTGATTTCCGGTTTTTCTCTCCCCCACCAAAAATATACGCCAGCCAATATTAAAAGAAGAATCAGTATTTTTTTCATGTTTCTATTGTATCAAAACATACGGCACGGACAAATCCCTCCCGACGTAAAAGGGCTTGACTTTTCCGGCTGTAAAGTTAGAATAAAAGTATGAGCAAAAAAATATCCGACAAAACATTGCAGGCGCTGGCAGACGCCGCCGTGGAAGTCAAGAAAAACTCCTATTCGCCGTATTCGCGTTTCAAAGTAGGGGCCGCGGTATTGGCTGAAGACGGACAGATTTATGCGGGGACGAATATTGAAAACGCCTCTTACGGCCTGACCGTATGTGCAGAGCGTAACGCCATGTTTAAGGCCGTGGGTGAAGGCCACCGTAAATTGCTTGCCTTGGCCCTCTGCACCGACCCCGTGGAGGGCGAGGCGTTCGGCACGCCCTGCGGAGCCTGCCGGCAGGTCATGCTGGAATTTATGGACTTGACCGCACCCATTTTATTGGTTGCTATTACCAAGAAGGGCGCGCGCAAGATCTGCAAAAAGAAACTCAAAGACCTGATTCCTTTCCCGTTCTTAAAACCCGGGGAATAATTTTAGCGCGGCGTGCCGCGCTTTTTTGTGCGGGGAAATATATGGACAAAACAATGTACAAAGGGCTTCCCGCCCTGCGGTTGGAAAATGAATATCTCTCCCTGGTTTTTTTGCCGGACTATGCCTGCAAAATGGCCAGTCTGGTTAAAAAAGACTCGAGACGTGAATTTCTGTTTCAAAGCCCTTCAGACAAGCTAACCCCGCCGCCGTACGGCGCGGCGTTTTCGGCCTATGACAGCAGCGGCTTTGACGAGGTCTTGCCCAGTATAGACGCCTGCCCGTACCCCTGCGGGGCTTATCAGGGCGTCCCCATACCTGACCACGGCGAAGTCTGGGCCCTGAAATGGCAATACGCCCTTCATCCGGGTGCGGACGGTCTGACGGCCTGGGTAAAAAGCCCCAAACTGCCGTACCAATTTACGCGGGATTTGACTCTGCACGAAAACGAAATTCGCATGCATTACACGCTGGAAAATTTATCGGACGAACCCTTTGAATTTATTTGGACGCCGCACTGTCTGCTCAACTGCTCGCCGCACACCGTGCTGGTCCTGCCGGATAATTTAACCGAAATGATGACCGTGGAGCATTCCACGCGCACTCTGGGCCCGTGGGGCAGCCGCCACCCGTATCCGCTGACAAAAACGCCGGACGGCGTTCCTGCAGATATGTCCAAAACACAGCCGGCATCGGACAAATCCTGCGAAAAATTTTATTTTACGCAAAAAAACACGCAGGGCTGGTGCGCCGTCAAACATACCGACAACGGCGACACGCTGACCTACCGCTATGACGCGGACAAAGTGCCGTATCTGGGCGTGTGGAAAACGCAGGGCGGTTACCGCGGCGATTACAACATCGCGCTGGAACCCTGCACCGGCGTGTATGACGATTTGTACGTGGCGCACAAAATACGCCGTGCGGCGGTTTGCGCGCCAAAAGGCAAATACGAATGGAATTTTACGATGATTGCCGGGCGGGAGGAAGTATGAACACACAAAATCTGAAACGGAAATTTACGGAAATTTTCGGTTCGTCGGCCCCGCGCGTCTTTTGCGCGCCGGCCCGCGTAAACCTCATCGGAGAACATACCGATTACAACGGCGGACACGTATTCCCCTGCGCGCTGACGTTTAACACTTACGTGGCCGCGGCCAAACGCACGGACGGAAAAATCCGTCTTTATTCGTTGAATTTTGAGAAAGCCGGACTGGTGGAAGCGGACCTAAATCATCTGGCCCATGACCCCAAGCAGGACTGGGCCAATTATCCGCTGGGCGTATTTTGGGCTATGCAAAAACGCGGTCTGTCCTTTGACGGCGGGGCGGACATGCTGTTCTGGGGCGACGTGCCGCTGGGGGCGGGGCTGTCCTCTTCCGCCTCTATAGAACTGGCCGCAGCGGCGGCGTTGAACGCGCTGTTTGGCTTTGGTCTGCCGCAGACGGAGTTGGCCAAAATCGGCCAAGAAGCCGAAAACCAATTTGTGGGTATGAACTGCGGCATTATGGACCAGTTCGCCTCCGCCATGGGCAAAAAAGACCACGCCATTTTGCTGGACTGCCACACCTTAAAATATGAATACGCCCCGCTGGACTTAAAAGGCGTGTCCATTTTGATTTGCAACACCAACAAACCGCACAATCTCATTGAATCCAAATACAACGAACGCCGCGCGCAAAGCGAGCACGCGCTCAAACAGCTGCAAAGTAAATTAAACATAAACGCGCTGGGCGAGCTGACCGAAGAAGCATTTGAACGAAACAAAGAACTCATCACCAATCCCGTGGAACGCAAACGCGCCAAACACGCCGTATATGAAAACCGCCGCACTTTGTTGGCCGCACAAAAGCTGGCGCAGGGGGATTTGAAAGCGTTTGGCCAGCTTATGAACGACTCCCATATATCTTTGCGCGACGACTATGAAGTAACCGGCAAAGAGCTGGACGCCATGGCCGAAGCGGCCTGGAAGCAAGACGGCGTACTGGGCGCGCGCATGACGGGCGGGGGATTTGGCGGCTGCGTGGTGGCGTTGGTAAAAGACGAAGCCGTGGAAGATTTTAAACAAAACGTCGCCCGCGAATACGAGACCGCCACGGGCTACAAACCGGATTTTTACGCCGCTTCCGCCGGGGACGGCGCGCGGGAACTAAAAGACTGACGGAGGAATTATGGCCGATATTTATACTTATATTGAACAACTGATTTCTTATGCGCTGGCTCATGAGCTCATAGAAAAAGAAGACCGCCTTTGGGCGCGCAACGAACTGCTGGCCGTGCTTGGGCTTACAGACTACAAAGCCCCTTCCGCCAAAATAAAAACGCCCAAAACCGCCGCGGAAATTTTAGCCCCCATTTGCGACTGGGCCGCCAAGCGGGGCCTCATTTCCCCCGATACGGTGACCCAGCGGGATTTGTTTGACACGCGGCTGATGAATATATTTGCCGCACGTCCGTCGGAAGTCATTTCCGAATTTGTGGTCCTGTACAAAACCCGCGGCCCAAAGGCCGCCACGGATAAGTTTTACCACGACGCGCAGGCGCTCAATTATATACGCACAGACCGCGTGGCCAAAAACCGCGTCTGGAAGGCCGCCACGCCCTACGGGGAACTGGACATTACCATCAATATGTCCAAGCCCGAAAAAGACCCCAAAGACATCGCCGCCGCCCTGCAAGTAAAAGCCTCCGGTTATCCGACCTGCCTGCTGTGCAAAGAAAACGAAGGCTACGCCGGGCACGCCGCCCACCCCGCACGGCAAAACCTGCGGCTGATTCCGCTGGATTTGCTGGGGGACGGCAAAGCGTGGTATTTGCAATACTCCCCGTATGTGTATTACAACGAGCACTGCATTTGCCTCTCGGATAAACACGAGCCCATGAAACTGACCAAAAAAAGTTTTGCGCGCTTGTTGGGCTTTGTGGAAATGCTGCCGCATTATTTCATCGGCTCCAACGCGGACTTGCCCATTGTGGGCGGCTCCATTTTGACGCATGACCATTTCCAGGGCGGACGCTACGTCTTTGCCATGGAAAAGGCCCCCGTGGAAAAAACTTTTAAACTTAAAAAATTTCCGCGCGTCAAAGCCGGCCTGGTGCGCTGGCCCATGAGCGTCATACGCCTAAACGGAAGCAAAAAAGATTTAACGGAAGCCTCGGATTATATCCTTAAAAAATGGCGCGCCTACAGCGACCCGCAGGCGGATATTTTGGCATTCAGCGGCAAAACCCCGCATAATACCATTACGCCCATCGCGCGCCGGCGCGGGAAAAATTTTGAAATAGACCTCGTCCTGCGCAACAACCGCACAACGGAACAATTCCCGCTGGGCATTTTCCACCCGCATGAAGAAGTGCATCACATTAAAAAAGAAAACATCGGCCTGATTGAAGTCATGGGCCTGGCCGTGCTGCCTGCCCGCTTGGCGGCGGAATTGGACGCGCTGGAAAAACATTTAATTAAACGCGACATAAAAGCCGTACAAAAAGACTCCGCCTTAAACAAACACGCCGCCTGGGCGGAAGAACTGCTGGAAAAATACAAATTCACACCTAAAAACGCCAAAAACATCCTGCAGAAAGAAGTCGGAGCGGTGTTTGCCAAGGTGTTGGAATACGCCGGCGTATATAAGCGCACACCGCAGGGACGGGAGGCGTTTGAGCGGTTTTTAAAGAAGCTGTAAAAATAAATATCCCCCGGCCGATATAGCCGGGGAATATTTATATAAAAAACTCAGTTCAATACATATCCGTTACAGTATCCGCCTAAGGTCCAAGAACAAACCTGCCATTGACCGTCTCCTCCGTCCAAGGTGCCTCCCATGCTTTTGCAGGCACTGTTGGCCGCTTTATTTGTAGATCTGGCCAGGCAATACACTTTTCCGGGCAGATTGGAATGGTCAAAATACATCAAATAGCCGATTTGCGCCTTTGTATCATATCCCTGCGCAAACAACATATATGTACTACTTGCCCTGTCACTTAAAGAAAGACTATATGACTGATCCCCACAGGTGGCGCCCGCTCCTGATTTGGTGCAATTGTCGGGCACTGAAATATCTAACTCATCCAGCACGAACCCCCAAGTACGAATCGGATAATGTCCGCGAGCCAGCCGATACATCTCCGCCCCGTCTTTAAGGCTTTTTACAATGGGCATCAGGGTAGCCAGACGGCTTTTGGCTACGGCCGCCTGATACTGCGGCAAGGCGATAGCCGCCAATATGCCGATAATCAGCACAACCACCAAAAGTTCGATGAGCGTAAATCCGCCCAAAACGCTTTTAGAGAGGTTTTTATTTCTCAAATACATTTTTTGATAAATTTTGTTCATGAACAAAATTTATCAAAAAAAAAAAACAATGCAAAGCCAATTAAAAAACTCTGTCAAAATAAAAAAAAAAAAAAAAAAAAATATAAAAAAAAAATATAAAAAAAAAACAAAAAAAAAAATACTAAAATTTTTGTAATTTAACAATATAAAAAATTATTATTATATAATATATTATAACTATTT
>CALUXH010000011.1 GCA_944324695.1 uncultured Elusimicrobiales bacterium
TTCAGCGCTTCGGGCAAATAACCCATATTGCGGAACTCCACCACATTGGTGGCGCCGTGGCGTTTGGAAAGTTTCTTGCCGTCGGGCCCGTGAATCATGGACAGGTGGGCAAACACCGGCTCTTTCCAGCCCAAAGCGCGGTAAATCTGTATCTGGGCGGGCGTATTGGAAATATGGTCGTCGCCGCGAATCACATGCGTCATGCGCATAAGGTGGTCGTCCACCACCACGGCAAAGTTATACGTCGGGTATCCGCTGGTTTTCTGAATGACCAAATCATACAAATCCTTGCTGGCAAATTTTACGTGCCCGCGGATCATGTCATCCCACTCCACATCCCCTTCCTGCGGCATGCGGAAACGGATAACGTATTTGCGTCCCTGCGCTTCCAACTCTTTTTGCTGCTCGGGGGTGAGGTCACGGCATTTGCCGCTGTATTTGGGCGGGCGGTGTTCGGCCAGGCATTTTTGGCGGTTGGCTTCCAGTTCTTCTTCCGTGCAATAGCACTTGTAGGCTTTGCCTTCGGCAATCAGCTGGTCGATGTATTTTTTGTAAATGCCCATATCCGCACGCTGGGCCTGGTAATACGGCGCGTCGGGCCCTTTATGGGTGCCGTCGGGCATCGGGCCTTCGTCCCAGTTTAATTTCATCCACTGCATGCCTTCAAAAATCGCGTCCGTGGAGGCCTGGGTGCTGCGTTCTTCATCGGTGTCTTCTATGCGCAGCAAAAAAGTACCCTTATTTTTCTTGGCAAAAAGATAATTAAAAAGCGCCGTGCGCACGCCCCCTATATGTAAAAAACCGGTGGGAGAAGGGGCAAATCTGACTCTGACTGTCATGGTAAACATATCCTCGTATGAAATATAAATTGCATATAGATATATTATACTTATTATGCGAAATTTTTTAAAATAAGAAAAAGGCGTTTTTCGTGCGCTTTTGACCGGCTTTGGCCGGAGGTTATTTCCTTGTTTGCGGAGTTTGTTATGAGTTTTTTTGTTGTTGCCAGTTTGATTTTGCTGTTTATGCAGGTGCTCATCGGTCTGTGGCTGTACATGCTTTTCCCCTCCATCGGATGGAAAATCCCCGTTGCGGTTTTGCCTATAGCGCTCACTGCACTTACACGCTGGAGCATGGTATATACGCGCACGCATTACGGCACGCTGGAAAGCATAGCGTATTACGCGGCATATGCGTATGCGGGGCTGGTGTTTATTGTGTTTTTTATCGCGGCATTTTTTGCCTTGCTGCAGGTGCTTTGTTCCCTGCTGCATATTCAGGCCAGGGCCGTACTGGGTCCCGTCAGCCTGGTCTGCATCCTCTTTGTGTCCGCGGCGGCCATATACGGCGGTCTGCGCCAGCCCGAAATCAAGCACATTGACATCACCATCCCGGGCGCACCGGAAATGACCGCGGCCGTCATCTCCGACAGTCACCTGGGCGAAGGCGTATCGCTGGCGCGTTTTGAAAAGGCCCTTTCCCGCATTCAGGAGCAGAACCCGGACGCACTGCTGGTACTGGGAGATTTGTTTGAATACGGCATGCATCGCAAACAATACGCACAGGCCTTGGCGGATTTCCAGACCAAATACGGTTCGTTTGGCGTATTCGGCAATCATGAATACTACGTGGGTTATGATAATTCCGATGAATTTTTCCGCCTGGCCGGCATACGCCGCTTAAACAACGAAGCGCTTACGCTGCCCAACGGACTGCAGCTTATCGGCATCAACGACATACGCACCGCCGCCATCACGGCGCAACAGTTGGACGACCTGCTTGCGCAAACCGACCCGAACCGCCCGCGCATATTGCTCAGCCACCAGCCGCTGTTAACCGACGTAGCCGCGGCGCATCATATACCGCTGATGCTCAGCGGGCACACGCATAACGGGCAGATATTCCCGTTTAACCTGTTTGTCAAACATGTTTATCCGTACATATACGGGCTATATGAAACGGGGCCGCATTCCAAAATTTACGTCACTTCGGGCATGTTTTACTGGGGCGTGCCGCTGCGCTTTCTGGCCCCGTCCGAAATCCCTATTTTACATATAAAAGGACATGATTAAAAAATTTCTGCTCTGCCTGCTGTTTTTTTCCGCCGCCGTATCCGGCTCGGCGCAGGCGGCTTTGGACAATTTATCCCTGGAAGAAAAACTGGGCCAGACGCTGATGGTATTTGCCGACGTGGACAGCGCCGAAATATTCCGCCCCGTCATTGAAAAAGGACAGGTAGGCGGGGTACTGATTCAGTGGGGCAATTACTCGCTGGAAGAAACCAAACAGCTTATAGACACCCTGCAAAGCTGGGCGCGGAAAAGCCCGCATAAAATCCCGCTGCTGATTGCCATTGACTATGAAGGGGGCACGGTGTATACGCCCATTACGCTGGGCTTTGATTACCTGCCCACCAATATGATGCTGGCCGCTTCGGGCGATGAAGATGGCGCCGCAGCCATAGCTTATCTGGCCGGGCAGGAACTGCGCCGGACAGGCATTCACGTCAATTTTTCCCCCGTATTGGATGTAAACACCAATCCCCACAACCCCATCATCGGCGTGCGTTCTTTCGGCTCCGACCCGGCCAACGTGACCAAAATGGGACTGGCTTTGATGAACGGGTTTACGGCGGCCGGCATTGTCAGCATTGTGAAACATTTTCCGGGGCACGGAGACACTTCCATGGACTCCCATTATCAAGTCCCCGTGGTGAAAGCTTCAGACAAAGAGCTCCGCAAAACCCACATCGCCCCCTTTGTCCGGGCCATCGAAAACAAAGTGCCGGGCGTCATGACTGGACACATACTTTATCCGGCCCTGGACAATAAAAACATAGCCACGTTCTCCCGCCCTATTCTGCAGGATTTGCTGCGAGAACAACTGGGGTTCAAAGGCCTGATTGTCACCGACAGTCTGGACATGAAATCCGCCACTAAATTTTGCACCATTTCCGACTGCGCCGTACGCGCCCTGGAAGCGGGCTCAGATCTGATTTTATTGGGACGCTATATCAAACCCCAAACCACATTCAACCGTATTTACCGGTCCATAAAAGGCAATGCCCAAAGCCGGCGCCGCATAAACGAAGCGGCCGCCAAAGTATTGGAAATAAAAAAGCAGTTGGGCCTCTTGGATGGAGAACCGCCCGCTTCTCCCGCACCGATTGATAAAGTTTACCAGGCAGAGCTGGAAAAAATCAGCCATGAAGCCGTTACCTTGGTGCGCGATCGGAGCGGTTTAATCCCGTTTAAGCCGCAGACGCGCGATGGTAAACCTACCGTATGCGCCGTATTTTTCGCTCCGTCACGCTTTGCCGATCAATTAATGGGGTTTTCTAAACCGTTTTTGGAAAAAGGCTGGCGTATACGCAGCTATAATGCCGCCATGACTCCCCGCGCCACAGACGCGCGGCGCGCACGGGAATGCGCCGAAGGGGCAGACCTGTTGATTATTACCAGCCTGCAATGGGCTGATAAAACCAACATCAACCAGAAAAACACCATTAATGCCTTGCTCAGGGAGTTCCCGCACAATATTCTTATCTCCACCATGAGCCCGTATGACATCCCAAGCTACCCGCAGGCGGGCACCGTGCTGGCCACATACGGCCTTAACAGATATGTCTTACAAACCGCGGCGGACATTATTTTGGGCAACATCCGCCCGCGGGGACACCTACCGGTGGAACTGCCACAGGAACAATAACCACTTCAACACAACAAAACTCCCTGCCAAACAGGGGGTTTCTTTAACAGGGAAGAACTATTTAATGACGCCGTCTGAACCGGCAATGGATTTGCACATTTTGGGCACGACACCATTTCCGCTGCTTAACTGACATCTCCATGTTTCGCTGCCGTCGCTTGCTACCGCCACACGAATTCCATACTTATAATCCCCGGTTGTAATAGCAGTCCCATCTTTGGCACGTGCGGCAAAGATAGAAAAGCTGGAGGGATACAAGTCATGCATCTCCATCGTAAAAACCCAGTCGTTGGTGGAAAAACGCTTGTTTGCTGTATCAATATTAGGCATTTCCAAATCCAATTCCGTAAAATCGGAGGTATACTGCGTATTGGCCAATTTGTACAGTTTTTGCGCCTGAACAAAACTGCGCAGCAGTGTCATGGCCTCCGCCGCACGGCTTTTCTCCACCGCCTTGGTATATTCCGGCAAAGCGACGGCCGCCAATATACCGATAATCAGCACCACTACCAAAAGTTCAATCAGCGTAAAACCGCCCATTTTGTCTTTAGTAAGGTTTTTCCCGCAAAGGGTCCTTTTTTGATAGATTTTGTTCATAAACAAAATCTATCAAAAAAAAAAAACGAGTCAAGGCCATTTTAAAATACTCGCTCAAACACAAAATGCCCATAAGTCATCAACAAGATTTTCCACAAAAAACAGCAGTCAATATTATCCCGGCCGATCTTAAGCCGCGCTGGAAAATGCCGGTAAACCTGCCGGAAAAATAAGAGCCCGGCAAAGGTTCAGTCTATTTGATAAGTATTACCGCTAATCTGATATCCCCACATGCGGCATACGCTTTCCCCCGTTTCATCGCCAAAAGCACAATAGACCGTACGCGGACTGCGGGGCTGGATATAAAAATAAAAATTGGCCCCGGGTTTTCCATACCAACGGCACAAGGCCAGCTGTTGCCCGGCCACGCCACCGCCGGCATTGTTACGACATTCGAAATAAGCCGTTTTTCTGCTGTTAGTTTCAAATATCTGCCTGTCTTCTCCGGGAATGGTAATATCCAGTTGATTAATGTCATCGGTGTATTTCCCGTTAGCCATATAATAACGCTGATGGGCCTGGGCAAGGGCCCGGACCAACACAAGTCCTTCCAGGGAACGGCTCTTCAGAACGGCTTTGTTATACTGAGGAACGGCTGCGGCGGTTAATATACCAACAATTAAAACAACCACTAACAGCTCTATTAGGGTAAATGCGGCGATTTTCTCACTCTTCATGCGAAAAGTGTATCAAAAAAAAAAAACGAGTCAAGCGTCCGCGGTTAAGCGATAGAAATACAAAGAGACAACCGTAAATGGACGAAGAATAATCCACCCGGCATATAAGGGACCTAAATGGAGGGGTTAAAAATCCCGGAGGGAAAAGCGCGCTCAGCCGATGAGAAAGCAGGCGGCCAAGGCCTACTTGCGGCGGCTTTTGCGCCGCTCCGCCCAAACCTCATACACGGCAGGCAAAACGGAAATCACGATTATGGCCACAATCACATAATGGAAATGATTTTGCACCAGCGGCAAATCGGCAAACCAGTATCCGCCAAAGACAAACAACAATACCCACATTGCCGCGCCGATAATGTTATAAGAAATAAAATGCAAATAGGTCATTTTTCCAATCCCCGCCACAAACGGAGCAAACGTGCGGATAATGGGAATAAAACGCGCCAAAATAATGGTTTTGCCGCCGTATTTTTCGTAAAATGCGTGGGCCTTGTGCAAGTGGTTTTGGTTTAACAGCCAGCTGTCTTTGCGGGTAAACACCTTGGGCCCCAGCCATTTGCCGATTTCGTAGTTGACGCTGTCGCCGATGACGGCGGCGGCGAAAATAACGGGAATT
>CALUXH010000012.1 GCA_944324695.1 uncultured Elusimicrobiales bacterium
GCTTCCATGCCCATCACGGAGCAATGCATTTTTTCGGCGGGCAAAGAGCCCAGCTCGTCGGCAATGTCCTGGTTGGTGATTTTGGAGGCCTGCTCCAGCGTTTTGCCTTTAATCATCTCCGTCAGCACGGAGGAAGAAGCAATGGCGCTGGCACAGCCGAAAGTTTCAAATTTGGCGTCTTCAATGACTTCCGTTTCTTTATTTACTTTTAGCGTCAGTTTCAGCGCGTCGCCGCACACCAGGCTGCCCACCTGGCCCGTGGCGTCGGCGTTTTCTATGGCGCCCACATTGCGCGGGTGCCGGAAATGATCCATCACTTTATCGGTATAATCCCACATAAAAACTCCTTTATTATATTATACCATTCCGCGCCGGGACCGGCGGCGGCGCGCAACGGCGCTTTTGCACTATACGCGTCCGTGCGCGGCGGGCGCATATTTTGCTAGAATGAGTTGCTATGGAAATCAGCCGCGTACTGCTCGTCTGTCATCCGGCCCGCCCAAACGCCGCTCAAACGGCTCAAAAGCTGGCGGATTTTTTGCGCCGGAAAGACATTCTTTGCGAAATTTTAAACGATTACCGCCATATTTCCAAATACCCGCTGGCGGATTTATGCGTCAGCCTGGGCGGGGACGGCACCGCGCTGCGCTGCGCGCGCGCCGCTGCGCCGCTGCAAATGCCGCTGCTGGCGGTCAACTGCGGCAGCCTGGGTTTCCTTTCCGCCTGCGAAGAGACTGAAGCGCAGCATTGTCTGCAGCAGATTTTAGACGGCAACTGCCAGATTACCCGCCGCCTGCTTTTAAGCGCGGATATTGAACGCGCGGGACAAACGCCCGTCAAAAACCTGCTGGCTTTTAACGACTGCGTGATTAAAACCTTACAGCCGCGGGCGTTCCCGCTGAAGGTGCAGTATAACGGCACGGAGTTGAAAAACTATTACGGGGACGGACTGATTGTATCCACTCCGGCCGGCTCCACGGCCTATTCGCTGGCCGCGGGCGGCCCGATTGTAGAGCCAGATTTAAATGTGCTATTGCTCACGCCCATTTGTCCGCACAGCTTAACGGAACGGACGCTTTTATTGCGCGCGGAAGGGGAGCTGGCGTTTTCCCCCGCGTTTGCCAACAAAGAGGACCGCGCCTCCGTAAGCCTGGACGGACAGGATGACTACGAACTGCAAAACGGAGACCGCGTCATCCTGCGCCGCGCCAAACACGAAGCGCGTTTGGTCAGCGCCGGGACATATGACTTTTTTGCCCGCCTGCGCGAAAAACTGGAATGGGGGACGCGCCGTGCTTAAAAAACTTTCCGTACGCAATTTTGCCGTTATTTCTTTTGTGGAATTCGAACCCCAAGCCGGACTGAACGTATTCACCGGAGAAACGGGCGCGGGCAAATCCGTGGCGATATCGGCTTTAAGTTTTGCGCTGGGTGCGCGAGGGTCGGCTTCGCTGATTAAAGACGGGACGGACAAACTGGAAGTACGCGCCGAATTTGACGCCTCCGGTCTGCCGCATGCCTTGCTGCAAAAATACGCCCCCGGCGAAAAAACGCTGACATTTACGCGCACACTGGACCGCAAGGGAAAAAGCAAGGCGTTCATCAACGGTCGCGCCGTACCCGCCGCCGCGCTGGCGGAACTGGGCAAAGAGTTGGTGGACTTTCACGGCCAGCACGAGCATCAGAGCCTGCTGCGGGCCGACGTGCAGCTGCGTCTGCTGGACACTTTTGCCGGTTTGACGCGGGATACGGAAAAAGCCGCCCGCGCCCATCGCGCCTGGAAAGACGCGCAGGGCCGCCTGGAAGCGGCGCAGATGAGCGAACAGGAAAAAGAACGCCTGCTGGATTTATACGCGTTCCAGCTTAAAGAAATAGAAACCGTCAATCCCAAAGAAGGCGAAGACCTGGAGTTGGAACAAAAACTGCCGCAGATGAAACACGCCGGCCGCCTGGTGGAACTGGCGGGCGAAGCGTATGATGATTTATACGGGCGGGAAGACAGCGCCGTTACGCTTTTGGGCCGCGCCGCGCGCCTGGCGCGGGATATGGCGGAGCTGGACGAAAACGCCTGTGCCGTGGCCGACGCTTTGGCAAACGCGGAAACCCTGCTTTCGGACGCCGCGGCGGATTTAAACGCTTACCAAAGCGGCTTAAACGCCGACCCGCAGGCATTGGACGAAATGCTTTCGCGCCACGAAAAACTCAAACGCCTGAAACTCAAATACGGGCCGGAAATCTCCGACGTATTAAACAAAGCCGCGGAACTGAAAACCCAAACAGACAACTTGCAAAATTCCCAACTGCACGAAGAAGAACTGCGCCGGGCGGAGCAAAAAGCCCGCGCGGAACTGGACGCTTTGTGCGAAGAACTGCACGCCAAACGCAGCACGGCCGCACAGAAGCTGGCCAAACGCCTGGAAAAAGAAATTACGCCGCTGGGTTTTGAAGGACTGCGCTTTGAAATAGCCGTGGAAATGGACGCGGAAAACCCGGGGCCGACGGGAGCCGACACCGTGGAATTTTTATTCTCCCCCAACCCGGGGCAGGCCCCGCGGCCGCTGGCGCTGGCCGCCTCCGGCGGGGAACTTTCGCGCGTCATGCTGGGACTGAAAACCGTGCTGGCGGGCGAAGTGCCCGTCATGGTGTTTGACGAGGTGGACAGCGGCGTAGGCGGACGCACCGCCGCGCTGGTGGGACAAAAATTGCGCGCCGTGGCGCAGGGACGCCAGGTGCTGTGCGTAACGCATTTGGCTTCCGTGGCCGCATGCGCGGACGCGTTTTTCCATATAGAAAAACAAACCGACGGCAAAACAACCGACGTAACCCTTTCCCCGCTGGACGGCGACGCCGTCACGGCGGAAATCGCGCGCATGCTGGGCGCCGCGTCGGAGCAGGACCAAACCGCACTGCGGCACGCGCGGGAAATGTTGCAGCGCGCACGGGCGGACTAGTCTTTCTTTATACAAATAAATTCTTCCTTATACGCCCGCTTTTGATACAATATATTTGTGAACGGGACAGGGATTCCCTTCCCGAATTTGAAACACAAGGAGCATACCATGGCTTGTAAAAACAAATGGTGGCCGCATAACTGGTTGTGCCTCAGAGGGCTGTACTGGGTTTTCGTGGCCATTTTTTACATTATTTTGGTAATTACCATTTACCAATTGGCTCAATCCATATACTTTATCTGCAAAACGTGGAATAACCCGATGGTGGATACCGCCGCACAGTGGATCGGCCTGCTGGGCTTTCTGCTCGGCGCCATCAGCTATATGCTGATTCCCTTGACCGTTGCCGTCATTCTCAAAACCTTACGCAAAATCAAAGGGGCCGTCGCCCCGTGCTGCTGCGAGGCCAAACAAGAAAAAGCCGCTGTAGAAGCAACCGTCACCAGCACCGAAGAAGAAAAGAAATAAGCCCGTTTGTGAAGGCGGCGTTTTGCGCGCCGCCTTCTTTTGTCCGTAAGCCGGAGCGTTTCATGAAAAAAAGCTTTTCCCTGTTTTTATTCCTTTTCCTTTTTTCTCTGTCCTTTGCCGAAACCGTCAAACTTAAAGACGGCACTTTTATCAGCGGGTCCATTTTATCCCAGACCGAATATACCATTAATATGACGACCTCTTACGGCCCCGTGGTGCTTAACCAGCGCGACGTGGAAGCCGTCCTGCCGGACAAACACCGCATTTATTTAAAAGGCGGCACGCAGATTGTAGGCGTGATTTTGGACTTGGACGAATTTAACATGACCCTGCAGACCGACGAGGGCGTGGTCAACATTGACATGCCCCAAATCGTATCTATTGACGTTTATGATTATGACCAGGGAAATGCCGCCCAGCGGCTGGCCGAAGAAAACCAGGCCCGTCAGGCGGCACTGGTGGCCGCCGCGGCGGCCGCCCAGCAGGTAACGCTTTCCACGGCCACGGCGGCTCCGTCCGTCATTCCCTCCGCTATCACCACGGCCTCCGCAGCCACAACGTCCGCCGGGGCCGTACAGGCGCAAGGGGGCCTTACTTTTGACGCCGATATTGACCGTGTTTTTGACGTACAGAAAGCCGAAGTGGTCAATGGGCAAGTGCAAACCGTGCAGGAGATTTCCGCCGCGGAAATACGCGCGCAACGCGCGGCGCAGCAATTAAGCGATGAACATGCTTTCTTAAACAGCGGCCCAGGCAGATCCGCCGCAAAAACCGAAGAGGCCATCACCAAAACCGCAGAAGCCGCCCGCAGCGGCAAACTGGAAGAGATCCGCACCGCCGAGGCCAAACGCGCCCAGCGGCCCAAGGACAGCGCCACGGACAAATACTTTGCCATAGCGGTGGGTGCACAAGCTAATGACTTGCAATTGGACAACAGCGAGCGGGCCGGCTTTGCCGACTCGGACCCCTTTGACGTAGGCGGCACGGGCGTACGCGCCGAAGCGGCGTTTTTGTGGAGAATAAAAAACAGCAACCTGTGGCTGGGACCGTCGCTGGCGTTTTCCAACATTCCCAACTCTTCTTTTTATGACTTGGACCCCGCCATAGAAGAGGCCAACCAAAGCGCTACAGACGCCGGCCGGGATGAACCCTACCCCGCTGATTCGGACCGCAATGTACATACCAGCGGGCAGATTATTGATATTTTAGTCAAGGCCAATTACTATTTCAATCCGGACGATCTGTTTTCCGTTTATGTAACGGCTTCCGGCGGGTATCGCATGCTTTCTCTTAATTACCGCGGCGTTATCACCAGCGAAAGTATCAGTTCTAGCGGTTTCCTGGGTTCTGCAGGCCTGGGAGTGGAAACCCACTTTGACGATCTTATGATCGGTTTGGAAGTGCAGGAATTTTTCAGTCCTTACTCCGGAGATTTGAAAGATTCTTCCTCGGCCAATTTGGTGGTTTCGGCAAAATTCAGCTGGAAATTTTAATGCGCATTCTTATTTTGCCAAATAGCATGAAAGGCTCTCTAAGCGCGCGCCAAACGGCGCGCGTTTTGTCCCGCGTGCTGGGCAAAAGGCACCGGGTGAAAAGTTTTCCGCTGTCCGACGGGGGTGACGGATTTATAGATTTCTTTAAAGCGCTGCACCCCGCCGCGCATGCCGTGCGTCTGCGCGCCAAAAATGCTTTTTTCAAAGAAGCCCCGACTTCTTATTTATGGCTGCCCAAAGAGAAAACCGCCGTGCTGGAAACGGCGCGCATTTGCGGCTTGGGCACGGCCAAAAAAGAAGAACTGGACGCGCTGGGAGCGTCTTCTTTCGGCGTAGGCGAAGTGCTGCGCCACGCCGTTAAACGAGGGGCTAAAAAGATTTATGTAGGGCTGGGCGGCGTAGCCTGTAATGACGGCGGCGCCGGTATCGCGCGTGCGCTGGGTGCACGGTTTTTGGACGCCAGGGGGCGTGAATTGCCTGAAGGGGCAAAGCCTCTTTTACGTTTGACCCGCATTGAAACAAAAAACCTGCAGCAGAACATACGCGGCGTAAAAATTTACGCCGTGGCGGACGTTACCAACCCCCTGCTGGGCCCCCAAGGCTCCGCCCGCGTGTTCGGCCCGCAAAAGGGCGCTACGCCCGCACAGGTGCGCATATTGGAAAAGGCGCTCTCCGTTTACGCCCGAGCGGTAAAAAAAGCTACAGGAAAGGATCCGGCCCGCACCCCTTCCACGGCGGCTGCGGGAGCTTTGTGCGCGGGGCTTTACGGACTGCTGAACGCACAAATTATTTTGGGGGCGGATTTTATTAAACAACATCTGCCGCTGGACAAATGGGCGCGGCAGGCCGACCTGGTCATTACCTGCGAAGGCAAACTGGACAGTCAAACCCTATACGGCAAAGCCCCGCTGGCGGTGCTCACCGCTGCGGCACAGGTCCGCAAACCCGTGCTGTTTATCTGCGGGGCTTACGAAGAAAAAGCATTAAAGAAACTGCCCAAAAACCTGCACATAACCGTCGCATCCCTGTTGGACTTTGCCAAAGACAAACCCGACAGCATAAAAAACGCCGCCAAATATCTGCGCATGCTGGGCTGCTCCATATAATCGGGGAATTTCGTACAGCTCACAAGTGCCTAAAACACATCCCGTTTTCTGGGCATAAAACGCGCCGCCCGGGCTTTTGCACAATTTTTCCGCACTGTTTTAAAAAATCCCTTCAAACGTATGGCACAGCAAAGTACCTTGTTGGGTGCGGGCGCTGCATTTAAAGCGTTCGTCCGTATTCCCATTACGGGCATAGTAAAAAAACAAACAGGCGTCTGCCGCCCGCGGGCAAGAACTGCTCCCGTCGGTATTTTCTCCCGGGCAATAACACACCCGCATCCAGCCCAGTGCTTTCTTATCGTTCCCGTCAACTTGGCTGACATTGTCCAGCAGCCAGTCCGTCCCGCACAAGATTTCATTATAGGAGCCCTGGCCGCGCAAGCGGCAATCCGGCGGTATCTGCACATCCAGCTGCCTGACATCAAAAGCGTATTTCCCGTTGGCCATATAATATATTTCCTGTGCCTCCGCCAAGGTACGGGCCACCGGCATGAAACTCATAAAACGGCTTTTTAACACAGCCTTTTGGTATTGCGGCACGGCCACAGCCGCCAGTATGCCAATGATTAAAACCGCCACTAACAGCTCTATGAGCGTAAATCCCGCGTTTTTTTGCATACGGACTCCTTTTTCCCTTAAAGACAAAAAAAGTGTAGCAAAAAAAAAAACGGTGCAACCCTCCGATGGAGAAATGCCGGCCCTGGCCGTCCTGCCAAACGGGCAAATACCCAAAAAAACCCCGCACGGGGCGGGGTAAAAACGCGGCAGAAACTTTTTATTTCAGCATTTGCAAAATATCTTCCGGCTTTTCCGCCATGTATTTGGGATGATAGGCGGCCAGTTCTTCCCTGGTGCGGAAACCCCACGTTACGGCGCAGGCATCCACACCGGCATTGCGGGCGGTCTGCATATCCACATCTGAATCTCCCACGTACAAAGTATCCGCCGCGGCCGTCCGGGTTTGCTTTAAAATATCTTCAACAAAAAGAGGATCGGGTTTGGTTGGAAGCCCTTCCCGCTGCCCCAGCACGGCGGAAAAAGCAATCTGCGGGAAATAATATTTCACCAGTTCCGTCGTAGCGGCCTGGTATTTATTGGAAGCGACGGCCAGCTTCAGCCCCTGTTTCTGCAACGCCTCCAACACGGAGGGAATGCCGTCATAAGGTTTAGTCAGCTCCGTACCGTGCGCGTCATAATACGGCACGAACAGCCCCCGCACGCGCAGGATATTTTCCGGCGTACGCGCGGCCTCAGGCAGGGCCCGTTCAAATAATTTGTTAATGCCGTTGCCCACAAAACGCAAATAGGCCTGCGTCGGGTGCACGGGATAATTCAGCTTCTCCAAAGCCTGGTTGGTGGCGGCGGCCAAATCGGAAATGGTATTTAAAAGGGTTCCGTCCAAATCAAAAATAACCAGTTTTTTCATATGCATATTTTAGAAATTTTGAGAAAGGAAAAAACAGATACCCAAACATGGCAAAAACTAAATTTGGAAAATTGTTGACAGCTATCCGCCCGGCAGCTGAATCAGCCATGCCTTCCCAGGCAGCTGAAAACTGCACATCAGCCGCCCTGATTTTCCAAATTTAAGATGATTTTGCCGGATTTAGTTGCCGCGTCGCATAGCGCCAGCTATGTAAGCGGCGAGAGACGGCAAAAGCGCTTAAATTTGGGAAATTGTTGGCTGGTATCCGCCCGGCAACTAAGTCAGCCGTTATAAATATTTCTTGTAGAAGTCCGCCAGCCGCTGCTTATATTCATACCCGCCCACTTCGGCGCATTTATTATGTTTGGCTCCCGGCACCAGCCAAATTTCTTTAGGCTCTCCGGCGCATTTAAACAGCATTTTGGCTTGCGCGGCGGGCACCAGATTGTCATAGCGTCCGTGAATGATAAACACCGGCCGCAGAGCAATCTTGGGCATATTATATTTGGGGCTGTACCGCTCCGGATTGGCCGCCAGATTGCGGCGCATATAATGCAGCACAATGGGCACCAGCGGGAAATACGGCACTTTATTATGCACCCAGGCCCAGCGCGACACCACGCGGCGGAACGAATAATAGGACGCTTCCGCCACCACACATTTGATTTCGGGGTTTTGCGCCGCTTCGCAAATAGCCACCATTCCGCCCATGGACAAACCGTAAAGGCCGATTTTTTCACAGGCAAAAGGCCGCGTGTCTTTTAAAAATCGAATGGCCGCCTGCAAATCTTTCACTTCCAAATACCCTATGGAGCTGACCGTACCGCCGCTTTCCCCCAACGCGCGGAAATCAAAATACATCAGATTATAGCCCAGGTCATGCAGAAAATAGGTGTTTTTAAACACGTCGCCGCGGTTCATACCCCAGCCGTGCATCAGAATAATGGTTTTATCCGACGACGGATTGGGGATAAACCAACCCTTAATTTGCACGCCGTCTTCCGTCTTAAAATACACATTTTCATAAGACAGCTTATACTGGTCCGGCCATACGTCCAACGGTTTGCGCTTGGCCACCGGATGCAGGGCCTTTTTGGCAATGCGCGCGCAGCCCCACACCGTGCCCAACACGATGAGAATCAATACAACCAAAATAATCAATATAACGGAAAGCATAGATTTATTTTATAAAATATCCCGCCGCACGCGCAGGCCGCTTCAGCGCGCCAGCACGCGTTTAAACGCACACGGCAGTTCGTCCGCCGCGTCCGAAGCCAACACACAGCGCTCCGTCAGGCGTTTGGCGGCCAAATCCCCGCACAGGCCGTGCAGGTACGCCCCACATACGGCGGCCTTTAAAGCGGTTTTAAGGGTAAAGCCTTCCGCCGTGCCCGACTGCGCCCACAAACCGGCAATCATTCCGCCCAGCGTATCGCCGCTGCCGGCTTTGGCCAACGCGGGGCCTCCCGTCGGATTAATATATACGGTCTTACCGTCCGTAATAACCGTGTGGAATCCTTTCAGCAGCGTAACGCCGCCCGTCCGCGCGCACAGAGCTTTGGCGGCGCGCACACGGCCCGCCTCATCGGCGGGGACGGTTCGCCCCAGCAGGCGTTTCATTTCCCCCGGGTGCGGCGTGCACACCAACGGAAAACGCCCTCCCAAAATATCTGCCATATTTTTTTCCCGCGAAAGCGCATTCAGTGCGTCCGCGTCTATAACGGCGGGCAAGGTGTTTTCTTTTAAAAAAGGAATGATAAACGGAGCGTTGGAAAGGCCGGGCCCTATCAGCAGCAGGGAAGGATGAAACTGCGAAATAAACTTTTGTAATACGGGCACGGCGCGCACGGACGCCAGGCCTTCTTTTTCCGGCAAGGGCAGGGTCAGCATTTCGGGCAGAGCCGCCGCGGCGACGCATTGGCGGCTTTTGGGTAACGCCAATGTGACCAGCCCCGCGCCCGTTTTCAGCACGGCGCGCGCACACAGCACCCCCGCACCGGCCATTTTTTCGGAGCCCGCTATGACAAGCACGCGTCCGAACGTGCCTTTATTGGCGTTTTTCGGACGCGTCGGCAAAAAGGATTTTACCAGCGCACGCGTGCTGCGCATAATTCTCCTTATTCTACGGTTACGCTCTTGGCCAGGATGCGCGGCTCGTCAATGTCGCGCCCCAGACGTTTGGCCACCCAGTACGCAAAAAACTGCAGGGCAATCACGTCCAGCACCGGCTGCAGGCATTCACTGGCCTGCGGAACGATGATTTGCTTATCGCTTACGGCGGAGGCTTCTTCTTTGCCTTGCGGCGTGGTCACGGCGATGACAAACGCTCCGCGCGCGCGGCATTCCTGGCAGGCGGAAAGCATTTTGTCAAACAAAAGGTTTTTAGGCATCAGCACGATAACGGGCGTCCCTTTGTCTATAACGGAAATAGGCCCGTGTTTAATTTCCCCCGCGGCAAAACCTTCCGCCGAAGAATAGGAAATTTCTTTGAGTTTCAGCGCCCCTTCCAGCGCGACGGGATAATCCACATTGCGCCCCAGGAAGATAAACCGGTCGGCCTTATATACCTTTTTGGTCAGGTGGCGCACGTCGTATTCAATTTTCAGCGTGTCAGCCACGGCCTTGGGCAGGGACATCAATTCTTTGTAAAGCGTATTAAACTGCCCGCGGCTGAGGTTGCCCGACGCTTGCCCCAGGAATATGGCCAGCGCATACAGCGAAACAATCTGACTGGTAAAGGCTTTGGTGGAGGCCACGCTGATTTCCGGCCCGCAATGCGTATAAAACACGCTTCCACAGGCGCGCGTCAGCCCCGACCCAAGCACATTGCAAATGGCCAGACGTTTAAACCCCAGCTCTTTGGCTTTCTTTACCGCGCCCAGCGTGTCGGCCGTTTCGCCAGATTGGCTGACGGCTATGCACAGCGTGTCTTTGGCCGGAGGAATGGTGCGGTATTTAAACTCGCTGGCCAGGTCCACCGAAGCGGTCACGCCGGCAAAATTTTCCAGATAATACTTACCGATCAGCGCGGCGTGATACGCCGTGCCGCAGGCCACCAGATAAACGTTTTTAATGCGGCGCAGGTCTTCGGTCTTTAAATTTAAAATGCGGATAAAGTCCGACTCGGCGGTACGCAGGGTGTCTTCCAAAGCCTGCGGCTGGTCATAGATTTCCTTGAGCATGAAGTGGTCATAGCCGCCTTTTTCGGCGGTTTTTTGATCCCAGGAAATTTTAACGGGCTTTACTTTCACTTCCTGCCCGTCCATGCCGTACACTTTAGCGCTATACGGCCTAAGCACGACGGTCTGCCCGTCTTCCAGAAACAAAACCTTACTGGTGTATTTTAAAAAAGCGGGAACGTCGGAGGCCAAAAAATTTTCCCCTTCGCCCAGCCCCACCACCAGCGGGCTTTGGTTTTTGACCCCGATAATCTGCCCGGGCGCTTTGGACCACATGGCCCCGTACGCAAAGGCTCCCTGCAGCTCATCGCTGGTTTTCATGACGGCCAGGAAAAAGCGTTCCTCATCCGAAGCGGCGGAAATATGTTTTAAATTTTCTTCAATTAAATGTGCAATGACTTCCGTATCGGTTTCGCTTTGAAATTTATGTCCCAGAGCCTGCAGCTTGTCTTTCAGCGGCAAATAGTTTTCAATAATCCCGTTATGTACCACTACAATGTCACCGGTGCAATCCGTATGCGGATGGGAATTCTCCTGGCTGGGTTTGCCGTGCGTGGCCCAACGCGTATGCCCCAGACCGCAGTTTCCGTTCGGGGCTTGCAGCAAGGCCGCTTTTTCCAGTTCGGCCACTTTGCCCACCGCGCGCACGCGGTGAACGCGTCCGCCTTCCGCCACGGCAATGCCGGCGGAATCATACCCGCGGTATTCCAGTTTTTTCAGTCCTTCAATTAAAAACGGTACGCTGTTTTTATCTCCGATATATCCGATAATCCCACACATAACATCCTCTTACAGCAGTTCTTTCATGGCGCATACCGCATTGGGCAGGCCGGCCAGCACGGCGCGCGAAATAATGGAAAAACCGATATTCATGCAGCTGACGCCGCACAAATCCGCCACCGGCAGCACGTTCTCATAATCCAGCCCGTGACCGGCGTGTACTTCCATACCCAGTTCTTTGGCCAGCAGGGAAGCCAGGGCCAAATCACGCAGCAACTTAGCCTGCTGCTTTTTATTTTTTGCCTCGCTGTAATCGCGCGTGCAAAGCTCCACAATATCGGCGCCGCATTTGGCCGCCGCACGCACGGAATCGGCGCTGGGATCGATGAACAGACTGACCAAAATCCCTTTTTTCTGCAGGGCTTCGGTCATCTGGCGGATACGGTCAAAATTTTTAGGCGTAAATTTCAGTCCGCCCGTCGTGGTCACTTCTCCGGGCGTCTCCGGCACGATACAAACGGAATAAGGTTTGTATTTCAGCGCCATTTTCTGCATTTTTTCGGAAAAATTGCACTCCAGGTGCATATATTTGCGGTAGGCTTTGCACAGGCGGGCCAAATCTTTTTCGGTCATGTGGCGGTCGTCGTTGCGCACGTGAATCACAATATAATCGGCTCCTACATATAAGCACAGTTCCGCCGCCTGCAGCGGATCCGGATACGCGGCCTGACGCGCACGGCGCAGCGTAGCCACATGGTCAATATTGACGCCCAGTTTCAAAGTCATTTTTTTACCTCCGTTTTGGCGCGGTAAACGGCCTCGGCCGCGTCGGCCGTTCGGCGCACCAGTTCGGCGTCGGCCCCTTCCACCAAAATACGCAGTTTCGGCTCCGTGCCGCTGTAGCGCACGAAGACGCGGCCCTTTCCGCCGAGGTTATTTTCCAGTCGGTCTATTTCATCCCAAAAACCGGGCAGAGAGTCCAAAGAAGGTTTTTGCTCCACTTTGACGGCGCGCAGCTCGCAGGGATATTTTTCCCATTTGCCGCCAAAGGCACTGAGGGGCTGGCCGGACTGCTTGGCAAATTGCAAAAACTGCAGCGCCGACAAAATTCCGTCGCCCGTATTGGAATAATAAGGGAAAATAATATGTCCGGAGGTTTCCCCCCCAACGGCCAGGCCCTGTTTTTCCAAAGTCTGTGCCACATATTTGTCCCCCACCGGAGTCAGCTCCACCTCCACGCCGGAGTCTTTCAAATAATTAATGCAGCCCAGGTTGGCCATGACGGTCATGACGGCTTTGTTTGAAGGCAGCTTGCCTTGTTTTTTCAATGCCAAAGCTGAAGCTGCAATAATATATTCTCCATCCAACTGGCGGCCCGTTTCATCGGAAGCAATCACGCGGTCGGCGTCCCCGTCAAAACTAAAGCCGGCATAAGCGCCTTCCAGGCGGGTCAGCTGCTGCATTTTCTCGGTGTGCAGTGCACCTACGCCGTCATTGATATGCGCGCCGTCTGCGCTGTCGGCCATCACGGCCACCTGCATACCCAGCGCACGGAATACGGCCGGCGCAATTTGGCAGGCCGCCCCGTTGGCGCAATCCAGCACCACTTTGGTGTCTTTCAGCAAATCCGCATCCACGGTGGACACCAGAAAATTCTTATACCCCTCCACCAACTCCGGTGCGGCGCGGTAAAGGCCCGAAGGAGCCGGAACGGTCTGCGTGGATTCTATGGCGTTTTCAATATGATTTTCCAGTTCCTCAGGCAGCTTGGTGCCGCGCGGAGAGAAAAATTTGATTCCGTTAAATTCCGGTGGGTTATGGCTGGCGGAAATTACCACGCCGCACAAGGATCCGCTTTGTTTTACGGCAGAGGCCACGGCCGGGGTGGGCGCCACGCCCATATCCAGCACGTCCGCGCCTGCGGCGCGTATGCCTTCGGACAGATTTTGCAGAATAGACGGGCCGGACAAACGCGTATCCCGCGCAATAACCACCTGCATTTTTAAACCGGCCTTAACGGCATAAGGCGCCAGTTCCCTGAGCGCACAGTAGCCCAATTTTTTAATAAAATTATCGGTCAGCGGGAACTGTCCCGCCACGGCGCGTACGCCATCCGTACCAAAATATTTTCCCATAGGCTTCCTTTTTTTGCGCGGCCAGCGCCGCGCGGATAAATTTCCCGGCTAAAAACCGCGCCGCGCATACGGCGCGGCGGCGGCCTTAAAAGAGTTCTGCCTGCTGCGGCGCAGGGGCCGGCTCCGGCTGCGGGGTATCGTCTGTGTCACGCGGGGAAAGTTCGCCCGCGGCCTCCTCCCGCTCTTTCTGCGGTTTCAGACCCAAAATTTCGTCAATCTCGTCCGCTTCCACCACTTCTTTTTCCAAAAGTCGCGCCACCAATGTATCAAACTGCGCGCGGTGCGTTTCTATAATCTCTTTGGCGCGCGCATATGCGGCCTGCAACGTATCTGAAATCTCTTGATCAATACGGCGGGCCAATTCTTCGGAATATTGGCGGTGCCGCGACAAATCCCTCCCCAAAAACACCTCCCCGTCTTCGCCGTTAGGCAACGCAATGGGGCCGATTTTATCGCTCATTCCCAATTCCATAATCATCTTGCGCGCATATGCGGTGGCTTTGTTGAGGTCGTCGCTGGCGCCGGAAGTGATTTCTCCAAACACAACTTCTTCAGATACACGGCCCGCCAGCAAAATGCAAATTTTATCCAATATCTCGGACTTGCTGGTCAGGAATTTGTCTTCCAGCGGCAACTGCAAAGTGTAACCCAACGCCTGCCCGCGCGGAATGATGGTCACCTTATGCACGGGGTCGGAATGATTGGTCAGACGCGCCACCACGGTGTGGCCCACTTCATGCGCGGCGATGATTTTCTTTTCTTTTTCAGAAATAATGCGGCTTTTCTTCTGCGGTCCGGCAATGACGCGCTCCACGGCTTCGTCCATATCATTATTATCCACCGCGTCTTTATCGGCGCGCGCGGCCAAAATGGCGGCCTCGTTAATCACATTGGCCAAATCCGCCCCCACAAAGCCCGGGGTGCCTTTGGCCACCGTGGCCAGATTGACCTCCGGCGCGAGTTTGACCTTTTTGGCGTGCACTTTTAAAATGGCTTCGCGGCCTTTTAAATCCGGCGCGGGCACGGCCACATGCCGGTCAAAGCGGCCCGGGCGGATCAGGGCGGGGTCCAGCACGTCGGGGCGGTTGGTGGACGCCATCAGGATAATGCCCTGCTTGCTTTCAAATCCGTCCAGTTCAATGAGCAGTTGGTTTAAAGTCTGCTCGCGTTCGTCATGGCCTCCGCCGATACCGGCAAAGCGCCGCCGGCCCACCGCGTCCAGTTCGTCAATAAAAATAATGGCCGGGGAATTTTTCTTGGCCTGTTCAAACAAATCACGCACGCGCGCCGCGCCTACGCCGACAAACATCTCCACAAATTCCGAGGCTGAGGCGCTGAAAAAGGCTACGCCCGCTTCCCCCGCCACGGCTTTGGCCAACAGGGTTTTGCCCGTGCCGGGCGCACCGTAAAGCAACACGCCTTTAGGCAATTTGCCGCCGAGTTTTTGAAATTTCTTGGGATTTTTTAAAAATTTAATGATATCCTGCAGTTCTTCTTTGGCTTCTTCCACGCCGGCCACGTCTTTAAACGTAATGGTCTGTTTGGAAGGGTCCTGCATTTTGGCTCTGCTGCGCGCAAAATTCATGGCGCTTTTGCCGTCGCCGCGCTGCGGACGGATAAACACAAACCACCACAGCCCGACAAGCAACACAATCCACAGTACGTTAAATAAAACGTTACCCACCCAGGAATTGTCCGCTTCGGCCTTATAAGCGATATTTTTGGCGGAAAGTTCCTTGACCAATTCCGGGTCTTCCATGCGTACGGTTTTAAAATGTATATCCTTGCCGTCCGCATCTTTAAACGTGCCGGAAATCACGCCCGGAGCTACGGTCAAATCCGCCACTTCTCCGGCGGAAACTTTATTTTTAAATTCGGAATAGTCCAGCGTCTGCGTCTGAGAACCCGGCCGGTTAAACAAAAAGACAGCGATGGCGAAAATCACCACCCACATCAAAATTTGTTGGACGGATACAATCCGCCGGTTATTGTTGTTCTTATTATTCATTGTTTTCTAAATACCCCGATATAAGGTAGGTTGCGGTACAGCTCGTTATAATCCAACCCGTACCCGATGACAAATTCGTTTTCTATCGTAAAGCCCACATACTTCGGGTGGACTTCGGTTTTGCGGTTGGCGGGTTTGTCCAGCAGACAGCAAATTTCTATGCTGGCCGCTCCGCGGTTTTTGAGATTTTTAAGCAAATAATCCAACGTCAGCCCCGTATCCACGATATCTTCCACAATAACGACGTGCCGCCCCTTGATGCTTTCGCGCAAATCCAGCATGGTGCGCACCTCGCCGGTGGAACTGGTGCCGTTATAGGAAGAGAGACACATAAAGTCCATTTTGCAGTCTATGCTGACGGCGCGCAGCAAATCGGCATAAAACATAATACACCCGCGCAAAATACCCACAAACAAAGGTTCTTTGCCTTTATAATCGGCGGAAATTTCGCGCCCGAGTTCGGATACTCTTTGGGCCAGTTGTTCCTGCGTAAATAAAATGCGCTCCAGCACGGGCGTATCGGACATAGTTCCTCCAATAGAGAATATATAATACAGGATACCTTATTTTGGGGCTTGTGGGAAGAGGGAGGAAAAAGAAGAATTACAGTTTGGGAATGGAACAAATATGGTCACAAGACGAAGCGCCCAGGGAGCGGCACAAATAACGTCCGGTTTCGCTGCCGTCACGCACCACGCATTGATCCGTCTTCCAGTCAAAAATACGCTGCACCACCACATCGGGCGTATAAAAATCCAAACGCCACCCGCCGTCCTGCTGCAAGACATAGCGGATTTGCTTGGAGAAATAGTCTACCTGGTAAAAATCGTCTCCTTTCCGCACGCTTCCTCCGGGCGGAAGGGTCACGTCCAAAGACTCTATATCTGCCGTATAATTTCCGTTGGCCATTTTGTATACATATTCGGCCGATACAATACTTTTCCCCACCGCCAGCCCCTCGGCCAGGCGCGCTTTGGCCACGGCCCGGGTATACTGCGGCACGGCAATGGCGGCCAATATACCGATAATCAAAACCACCACCAAAAGTTCAATCAGCGTAAAACCGCCTAAAACGCTTTTAACGGAGCTTTTACCGCGGGGGGTCATTTTTTGATAAATTTTGCCCATACGCAAAATTTATCAAAAAAAAAAAACAATGCAAGGCCTTTAAAAACATCTGCCCAGAAAACCGGCGCACGCCTCTGTGCCATCCCCAATACCGCCCCACAAGCCGCGCCGAATAAAGTAGAATATATCCATGAAATTTGAACGCTTCGTGGCCATGCGCTACATGCTCAAACGCAAAGGCCTTTTTGCGGTAATTACCACGCTGATCGGCGTGGCGGGCGTCAGCGTGGGCGTAGCCGCGCTGATTACCACCCTGTCCGTCATGAACGGCTTTCAGAGCGACATCAAAGAAAAAATCATCGGTGCGCAAAGCCATATCCTGGTGTTCGGCCGCATGGCTAAAGACGTGTACCCGCAAAAAATGCAGGCCGTGGAAGCCCTGCCGGATGTGGAGGGTGCCGCACCGAACATTTACGGCCAGGCCATTATTTCCTACCGCGGCCAAAGCCTGGGCGTCATTATCCGTGGACTGGACCCAAAACAGGAAGCCAAAATTAACAACTTAAATGAATCTCTGACCGAAGGGTCTTTTGACGCTCCGGCCGAATGGGGAGAGGACGCCCCTCCGCCGCTGGTGCTGGGCACGGAGCTGGCCATGAATTTAAACCTGTTCGTGGGCGATGATGTGGTGCTCATTTCCCCGCAGTCCATTTCCACCGGAGCGGGCATGTTCCCCAAAATGAAGCGCTTCCGTATCAGCGGCCTTTTGCGCACGGGATATTATGAATTTGACAACACCATCGCCTACGCCCCGCTGGCGGACGCCAGCGACTTCTTGGGGCTGGAGCAGGGCGTTACGGGCATAGCCGTAAAACTGAAAGATATGAACAAGGCCGAAGCCGTCGCTCCGCTGATACAGCAGGCCGTCGGTTATGGTTATGCCGTGCGTACGTTTGCGCAGATGAACAGCACGCTTTATGCCGCGCTGAAGTTGGAAAAGGCCGTTATGTTCATCATTTTGTTCCTTATTATTGCGGTGGCTTCTTTAAACATTGCTTCCAATTTGATTTTGCTGGGCACCGAAAAACTGCGCGACATCGGCATTATGCGCGCGCTGGGCGCCAGCCCCAAGATGATACGTGGCATTTTTATGTGGGAAGCCATGATGACCGCCACGGTGGGCATTGCGCTGGGTGTACTGCTGGCCCTGTTGCTGTGCTGGATTATCGCCACGTTTAACATCGTGGAACTGCCAGGGGACATTTACTATTTGACCAAAGTGCCCGTACGCATGGATTTGTGGGACGTACTGGCCGTCATCGGCGGCAGCTATTTGGTATGTTTCTTTGCGGGGCTGTATCCGGCGGTGAAAGCCTCCCGCGTACACCCGACGGACGCAATACGTTATGGCTGATATACTGGAAATTAAAAATTTAACC
>CALUXH010000013.1 GCA_944324695.1 uncultured Elusimicrobiales bacterium
TATGATTACGTTTGAAGGATACGAAAGAAGAATTGACAAAATCAACGCCGCTTTGAAAGAAGCCGGCATTAAAGATTTGGAAGAAGCGCGCAAAATCTGCCTGGACAAAGGCATTGACGTGGAAAAAATCGTCAAAGGCATTCAGCCTATTGCTTTTGACAACGCCGTTTGGGCCTATACCGTCGGTGCGGCCATCGCTTTGAAATCCGGCGTGAAAACCGCCGCCGAAGCCGCCGAAAAAATCGGCCTGGGCCTGCAGAGCTTCTGCATTCCCGGCTCGGTGGCCGACCAGCGCGCCGTGGGCCTCGGCCACGGCAATCTGGGCGCCATGCTGCTGCGCGAAGAAACCAAATGCTTCTGCTTCCTGGCCGGCCATGAAAGTTTCGCCGCCGCGGAAGGCGCCATCGGCATCGCCCGCACGGCCAACAAAGTGCGCAAAACGCCGCTGCGCGTCATTTTGAACGGTTTGGGCAAAGACGCCGCTTACATTATTTCCCGCATCAACGGTTTTACTTCCGTGGAAACGGAATATGATTACAAAACCGGCGAACTGAAAATCGTCAGCGAAAAGGCCTTTTCTGACGGCGACAGAGCCAAAGTGAAATGCTACGGCGCCGATGACGTCAACGAAGGCGTGGCCATTATGCGCCATGAAGGCGTGGACGTGTCCATCACCGGCAACTCCACCAACCCGACCCGCTTCCAGCACCCCGTGGCCGGAACGTACAAGAAATGGGCCATTGAAAACGGCAAGAAATATTTCTCCGTGGCTTCCGGCGGCGGCACGGGCCGCACGCTGCACCCGGACAATATGGCCGCGGGTCCCGCTTCTTACGGTATGACCGACACCATGGGCCGCATGCACAGCGATGCGCAGTTTGCCGGTTCCTCTTCCGTGCCGGCGCACGTGGAGATGATGGGTCTTATCGGCATGGGCAATAACCCGATGGTGGGGGCGACGGTGGCCGTGGCGGTGGCCGTCTCCGAAGCTAAGTAATAACGGCTTCTTCGGTTGCTTGTATTTACGCGCGGCGGATAAAACGCAAGGTTTTATCCGCCGTTGCTTTTAGGATAAACAATTTTCAAGATTTAAGCCCTTTCGCCGTCTTTTGCCGCTTACATAGCCGGCACTATGCGGAGCGACGACTATATCCGGAAGAATCATCTTAAATTTGAAAAATCATATAACTAATGCTTTTGGTGCGGCGGTTCGCACACAGCTTTTCCAGTTATTACGTTTTTACGCGCGAAGCGCAAGACGCAAAGTCTTGCGCTTCGTCGCATAGTGGGCCAACAATTTCGTAAATTTGGTTTATTTTGCACCGACTCGCGACTTATGTAGCTGCCGCTACACCGCGCCGCGACTTAACGGCGCAAACTAAACGCAAATTTCCAAAATCAGGACCACTGACGCCATATTTTCAGTTACGCGTCACGGCACGCGCCAAATGCTATATATCATATAACTGGCGCTTTTGGTGCGGCGGTTCGCGCACGGCTTTTCCAGTTATTACGTTTTTACGCGCGAAGCGCCGGGCCTAACTTTTACGTTTCATTTCGTGCCGGGCAAAAAAACGGAGTTGTTCTGACTAAAGGAGGAGCCTTTCCACACAATCAGATAACATCCAAAAAAATTACCATGCGGGCTATCTTTTCCGTTTTTCCGCAGTCATGGTGTGGGCCGTTTATTTGTGGAAAAACATCATTCCTTGACACGTTTTTTTTTTTTTATATATTTTTCTCATGAAAAGCGAAAAAAACGCCGCATTTACCTTGATAGAACTGTTAGTCGTTGTTTTAATTATCGGCATTTTGGCCGCCGTGACCGTGCCGCAGTATCAAACGGCCGTACGTAAAACAAAATATATGTCCGTATTGCCATTGGCCCGTTCTATTGTGGACGCAGAACGGCAATATTATATGGCCAACGGGGTCTATACGCTTGATTTTGATGATTTGAATATTGCCCTGCCCTCCCAATTTTCCGGGACTGGTGCCGTGCGGGATGACCGTGAAGGAACGAACTTTATATTAGCCTCCAATGCCAACGGCCAGGGGGCGCGCGTGCAATTTGATGCAGTTGCCGGGGATGATATTTTTATGATTTGGTTGTTTTCCGGGGAGTTGCGTTGCTATGTAAGTAAGGGCAAAGAAAACAACTTATGCCTGGCCTTGGGCGGCCGCCTCAACGAAGGGGATTTCGGCAACTTTGATGTCTATAATTTGTCTTTTTGATTTTTCCGCTTTTTGGCCTGCGACGATATACGCCAATCATGCGAATTGACCGCTTATAAAGCCGTTTTGAATGAAACCAAGGGCAGCCCGGTCCTTTGTGCGGAGCGGGTTATTTCAGCGCCAAGGCAATTCCCGCCCAGATCAGCCAGCAGGCAAACATGAAAATAATTTCTGCCGCTTTCACACGGAAAGGGGGGAGGTTTTTGGGGAGCCGGTTGACGCGGCGCTGCAGCGCGCACGGCGCGAAAATAAATAGCAATCCTCCCAATATGCGCCAGAATAAAGGCAGCGCCGGTATCAAAGCCGCCGCCGCGCCCGCCCATAGGACCGTCCCCCAAAACACAGTCGGCAAAGAAGGCCTTTTGTGCATATACAGACAGGTGCGGTTTAAAACGGCGTTAAATTGGTAGAAAGTGATAAACGTAAACAAAGCGCGCAGGAAAGGGCTTCCTTTGGGTGCGGCGGAGCGGGTGCTTTTGTACCCCGCCTGCACGGCCTGCCATTGTTTGTAAGACCAGTAAAACACAAAAAGCCCTCCGCACAGCAGATTCATCAAAAACAGCTGCCACGCCGCCATGAAATAATACTTGGCGGACAGACCCTTTTCCTGCAGGCGGGTTTCCAGTTCCTTACGTTTTGCCTCGGAAGCGTAATCCCAGTTTTTCATGCCCAGCGCGTACACGCCGTATACCAGCGCCACGCCGAGCAGAATGTCTATCAGTTTTTCCATAAAATTATTATAAGAATTTTCCGCCTCAAAAGAAACCCGCCCGGTCTGCCGTACGCGCGCGAAAAATGATAAAATATATTATCTGCAAAGCGAGTAATATTGCGGGGCCGCCCGCGGATGAAAACCTCATGCGCATCGGTGAGGTTGTTTTTTGCGGAAATCTGAATGTAGGGAAGAAAGAAAATTTATGAGCAATGTTCGCAGTGACGTGCGCAACGTGGCCATTATCGCCCACGTGGACCACGGCAAAACCACCGTTGTAGACGCGCTTTTGAAACTGGCCGGCGAGTTTAACGTAAAGGAAGACCAGGCGCAGGAAACCGTGCTGGACTCCAACCCGCTGGAGCGCGAGCGCGGCATCACCATTTTGGCCAAGTGCACTTCCGTCAAGTACAAAGGCCACACCATTAATATCGTAGACACTCCGGGACACGCCGATTTCGGCAGTGAGGTGGAGCGCGTGCTGCGCATGGTGGACGGGGCTATACTCATGGTGGACGCGGTGGAAGGCCCCATGCCGCAAACCCGTTTTGTATTACGCAAAGCGCTGGCTTTGGGCTTGCGCCCGATTGTGGTTATCAATAAAATGGACCGCGAACATATACGCCCCAGTGAAGTGGTGGACGAGGTGTTTAATTTGTTTATGGAGCTGGGCGCCACCGATGAACAGTTGGATTTCCCCATTCTATACGCTTCCGGCCGAGAGGGCTGGGCCAGCGTCAAAATGGAAGAAAAAGGCAAAGATATCGCCCCGCTGTTGGATACGATTATTTCCCACGTGCCCGCCCCGGTGGCCATGCCCGATGAACCGCTGCAAATGCAGGTAACCATGCTGGACTACAACAATTTCCTGGGCCATGTGGGCATCGGACGCATTTTGGCCGGCAAAATTTCGCGCGGCCAGAGCGTGGTGCTGATTCATCACGACGGTACGCAAACACCCGCCAAAGCCGCCAAAATTGAAATGTTTGAAGGCTTGGGCAAAAAAGAAGTGGAGCAGGCCATGGCGGGCGATATCGTGTCCATTGCCGGCTTGGAAGGCGTAGATGTGGGCGACACCGTGTGCCAGCCGGATTTCCCCATGCCGCTGCCGCCGCTAGCCATTGACGAACCGACGATGTCCATGGACTTTATGGTCAACGACAGCCCCTTTGCCGGACAGGAAGGCAAATTTATCACCAGCCGCCACCTCAAAAACCGCCTGGAAAAAGAAGCCCAGACCAATGTGGGGTTAAAAGTGGTGCCGCTGGAAGGAGAAGGCAAATTTAAAGTATACGGCCGCGGGGAGCTGCATTTGACGGTGCTGATTGAAAATATGCGCCGCGAAGGCTTTGAGCTGGCGGTGTCTTCTCCGGAAGTGATTTACAAAGAAGAAAACGGGCAGATTTTGGAGCCGATGGAATACCTGGTGCTGGACATCAAGTCCGAATATCAGGGCGCGGTGTTTACGCTGGTGGGCCAGCGCGCGGCGCGGCTGGAAAATATGGTGGCCGAAGGGCAGGACCGCCTGCGGCTGGAATATTTGATTCCTTCGCGCGCGCTGATTGGTTTTAAGAATGATTTCTTAACCGGCACGCGCGGCACGGGCATTATGCATCACAGTTTTCAGGGCTTTTATCCCAAAGCCAATTTGCCGCCTCTGCGCCACAACGGCGTATTGGTGGCCAAAGAGGACGGCGTAACGACGGCATATGCGCTGTTTGCGCTGGAGAACGGCGGGGAACTGTTCCTCGGACCTGGCGAAAAGGTGTATGCCGGGCAAATCGTGGGGGAAAACTCCCGCGACAATGACCTGGTGGTCAACCCCTGCAAAGCCAAACATTTAAGCAATATGCGCAGTTCGTCCAGCGACGAGTCCTATACGCTGACGCCGCCGCGCCGCATGAGCCTGGAGCAGGCGGTGGAATATATCGCGCCGGACGAGCTGGTGGAAATTACGCCCAAATCCCTGCGCCTGCGCAAGAAAATCTTGGTGCACCACCTGCGCAAGCGCGCGGCCATTGCCGAAGAAAAAATGCTGGAGGGGGAGGCGTAAGCGAATGGAGGCTGCTAGGCAAAGGAAGGATATTGTATAAATTCCTTTCGCTTGTTTCTCTGCAAGAGTAAATATCAATGATGTTGATAATAATGGGCAGTTGGCATTCTAAAAAATCCCCTTTTTAAAAGGGGATTTTTGGGCCGTTTTTTCGTTGGAGCTTGACTCGTTTTTTTTTTTTTGATACCCTATACATGGCTGAAATAAAAAGCCGTCAGGACGTATTTTTGATTGATTGAACGTTGTTATAGGGGCAAAAAATGAGAAAAGGCTTTAC
>CALUXH010000014.1 GCA_944324695.1 uncultured Elusimicrobiales bacterium
GCAAAAGCCAGGCCCGCGCCGTGGTGCGCGTAAAACTGCGCAACATTCACACCGGTTCTTTGATTGAAACGGCCTACCGGCCCGAAGACAAATTTAAAGAAGTGGAAGTGGAAAAACGCCCCTTTACGTATTTGTACGACGAAGGGGACATGGCCGTATTTATGAACAGCGAAAACTATGAACAGGTGTCCGTGCCGCTGGAAAAACTCAAAGACCAGAAAAAATATTTGAAAGACAATATGGAAACCACGGGCATTTATATCAACGGCGAACTGCTCAATATGGAACTGCCGATTAAAGTGCCCCTGACGGTGGCTTCCACCGTGCCGGGCGTAAAAGGCGACACGGTGGCCAATATGACCAAAATGGCCACGCTGGAAACGGGCGCGGAAATCAAAGTGCCGCTGTTTATCAACGAAGGCGACAAAATTTTGGTGGACACCCGCACCGGCGCTTATGTGGAGCGCGTGGTGGAGCCCAAATAATGTTTTGGCGCAAGTGCGCGCCGGCGCTGCTGTGTTGTTTGTTGGCCGTGCCGGCGTGCGCTTTCACTTTTTCCTACGGGAATATATTTGACGTAAAAGACGTAAAAAACGAGGGCGGCGCGCTGGTGCTGCCGCTTTCTGGCGGGAAGTATAAAAACGTAAAAGTGCTGGACAAAGGCGTATACGATTTCCTGCTGCAGTGTAAAACGGACTGTCGTTATGCGGCGGAAGAAATCAGTTTTGTATCCGCCGATTACCGCAAGGCCTTTACCAATGAGCGCATGCTGATTGCCGATGTGGATTTTAACGGTGAAATAAGTCTGACGTTTCTGGTGTTTAAAAACAAAGACGGGTTTTCCGTCAAAACGCCCGCAGAAGCGGTTTTTAAAGACCGGAAACTGGAAAAACGGGTCAAAACCTATTTAATCCGGCTGGCGGAGAAAAATTTATGAAATGCGTGCTGGAAAACGGCGACGTACTGGCGCAGGAAGTGAAAAGCGCATGCAGTTTTTTTAAGCGGCTTAAAGGCTTGATGTTCCGCCCGTCCATGCCGCAGGGGGAGGCCTTGCTGTTGGCTCCGTGCCCGCAAATACACACGTGTTTTATGCGCTTTGCCATAGACGTACTTTTTCTGGCCGAAGACGGCACCGTGCTGTATGTAAAGGAAAATATGAAGCCCTGGCGCATCAGCCCCATTGTGCGCATGGCCGTGCAGACGCTGGAATTTGCCGGCGGCACTCTGCGGGGGCGCGTTAAGACCGGCATGCGCGTGGATTTTACGGAATAAAACGCTTGCGTCACCGGCGCAAAGCGGATATACTGGACGTAAGAGGTTTTAGCAATGAGAAAAATTTTACTGGCTGTGATGGCCGTTGTCATACTGGGCCTGCCTGCGCAGGCGCGTAATATTTGGGATGATTTCGCCGCCAACGTATCGCAAGATAATGTCCGTGCGTTCACCAAAGACTTGGGCGGTTTGATGGGCTCGGGCACATACACCACCGGCCGCGTACTGGGCTGGGGCGGTTTTCAAATCGGGCCGCGCGGCACTATGATTTTTAAAATGAGCAAAGGCAAAAACGACACCACGCACACCGCGCTGGGGGAGCGCGAAGAAGTGGGGGAAGTGTTTTACCCGTGGATTCAGGCCGATATCGGTATGCCGTTCCGCCTGGACGGGTTTATCCGCGCCAGCAGTTATGAAGGCATGACGATTGCCGGCGGCGGACTGCGCTGGGGTATTACGCGTCCCAATGAAATGCTGGGCTCTTTCCAGCCGATGCTGGTGGTGTCTGCTCACAGCGCCAGCGCGCGGGACTTTTCGGCCACGCATTACAATGCCAGCCTGGTGCTGTCTATGAAATTTAAATATTTTGTGCCGTATATCGGCGGCGGTGTGGATTACACCACTTTGCACATCAACCAGGCCGACAACGCCCCCGAACTGGTCGGAGGAAACGAATACGCCGCCACGGCGCGCGCTACGGTGGGGCTGAACTTTAAGCTGCCCTCTTATCTGGATTTGAGTCTGGCCGCCAACTACGCTTATTATGGTCTGGGGGCGGAAGCCTCCGTTTCCCTGCGTTTCTAAGTCAACCGTTGTTCAAGTCGCAAGGCCTATGCACCGAGTAGGCCTTTTGACTCTTGTCGTTGTATGGTTAATTTTTTATCCTAAAAGAAAAGCACAGGAGCGTGTGTCATCATGTCAAAGGGGACAATATTGGCCGTGTGTTTGCTGATGGTTGGCTGCATTTGCGTTTCGCCTTTGCAGGGTAAAGAGGCGACGCATGTTTTACTGCGCCGGACTGCAAAACAGCAGGAAAAAGACGTACGGAGCGAGATTGATTTTTCTGTACTTAAAGGATATTTGCGCCAGCTGCCCTTGCGGGAAAAAAACTTTATTTGTTTTCTGCTGTACAAAAATACAACAAGAGGGGCGAATATACAAAAGGAAGGGCTTTATTGGCTGCTTCTGACCCAAGAACAGTCGGGGCCGGCTGCCCATAAAATAGCGGATAAACCAACAGATGAGATTTTTTCTGATTTTTCCGCTTTGTTGGCTTATCTGGAGAAGTTGCCGGATGAGAAGAAAAGAAGCCTTTTCAGCTGGCTGTTGGAAGATTTATATGCGGACTATGCGCAAAAATTGGAAGCCCGCCTCAAGCAAAGCGGCGGATCGGAATTTCTGAGAAGCATATAATGTCGGCCGTTGTCAGAAGTGCTTTTGTGAATGACGCCCCGGGGAAGCCCGGGGCGTTCTTGTTTGCGTAACCGTGAAGGGCTTGTATTGTTTTTTTTTTTTGATAAATTTTGTTTATGAACAAAATTTATCAAAAAATGTATTTGGCAAATAAAAACCGCTCTGGAGGCGTTTTAGACGGTTTTACCCGCAAAGCTGTGGGAATATTTTACTCAAAATTCCATCGGTCTGTGGCAAGATCGGCCGGTTTTACGCTGATAGAGCTTTTGGTGGTGGTTTTGATTATCGGCATATTGGCTGCCATAGCCGTGCCGCAATATCAGGTGGCTGTGGCCAAGAGCAAAGCGATGGATGCCATGGTGCAGTTAAAAGCCATAACGGATGCCCAGGAGCTATATTACTTAAGTAACGGGGAGTATACAAATGATTTGGCGGATTTGGGGCTGCGTATTCATGAAAATGGATATTTGTATACGACATATTATTATTTTCAATGTTTCCAAAACAGGTCTTGTGTCGGCTCTCCCCACAGCGGAGAGGATGGGGTTATTCTGGAATTTACGTTACTTCATGACCCCACATATCACGGCAAACACTGGTGCCATGCGTTGACGGAACGTCAAAAGCGAATTTGCAGCAGCCTGGGCCCGGTGGATACGGAATACGGAAACGGTAACTATTTCCTGCTTAATTAACTCCCTGCTTAATCAACCCCCTGCTCAAACGGGGGTTTTGTTTGACGTGCACGGCTCAGTTTTATACCATATAAAAAAGACCCGAATTTTGTTGGCAGGAGAGGTTTTTATGAAAAAAATTATCAATTCGCCTCAGGCTCCCAAAGCCATCGGTCCTTATTCCCAGGCAGTGGAAGAAGGCGGTTTTATTTTTACTTCCGGCGTTTTGCCGGTGGACCCCGTAACGGGGGAAATCTTCGGCGGGGACGCAAAAGGCCAGACGGAACTGGTGCTGAAGAATTTGGAAAACGTACTCAAAGCCGCCGGCGCGCAGCTTAAACATGTGGTCAAAACCACCGTGTTCATGACGGACTTGACGGCTTTTGCCGATATGAATGCTGTTTACGCCTCTTTCTTTAAAGAGAATCCGCCCGCCCGCACCACCGTGCAGGTGGCGGCTTTGCCCAAAGGGGCTTCCATTGAAATAGAGGCCGTTGTCCGTAAATAAACGGCAGGGGAAAAGGGTTATGAGCGTACACGAAGAGCTTTTGGCGCGGCGTACCAACGGAATATTGTTGCCGCTTGCGGCTATGAAAACCGAACAGGATTGGGGCGTGGGGGATTTTACGTCCCTGTGTCAGTGGGTGCGTTTTTTGGGCGGTTTGGGGGCAAAGATTGTGCAAATCCTGCCCATTCAGGAAACGGCTCCCGGCCAAACCTGCCCGTATTCGGCGCTCAGCGCTTTTGCCGTGGATCCCGTTTATATTGACGTAAGCGCCGTGCGCGAAGTGAAACTCTCTCCGCGCGCCCAGGAAGAAGTAAGCAATTTGCAGGGGGATATTGCGGCCTGGCGGCTGTATCACCGGGCCCCGTTCAAGGCCGTAAAAGACGCCAAATTAAAAGTGCTTTGGCAGGCTTATCAGTTTTTCCTGGAAAATGAAATGGCCCGCGGGACGGCGCAAGCCAGAGCCTTTGAAGCGTACCGCTCTGCCAAGGCGCAGTGGCTGCGGCCGTACAGCATTTTCCGCGCTTTAAAAGAATTTTACCGTTGGCAAACCTGGACGGACTGGCCAGAGGGGCTGGCTTCTTATGACAAACAGGCCGTGGACGCGTTTGAGGCGCAATACCGCGAATATGTGGATTTCTTTGCCTATATACAGTGGCAGGCGGATTTGCAGCTGCGCGCGGCCAAATCCTGCGCCCAGTCAGCCGGGGTGTATTTGTTTGGGGATATCCCATTCGGTACGAATTTGGACAGCGCCGAAGTGTGGAGCGAACGTGAAAATTTCCGTCTGGAATGTTCCGTCGGCGCGCCGCCGGACCAGTTTTCCGAAAACGGCCAGTGCTGGGGGCTGCCCGCCTATGACTGGCAACATATTCAGGCGGATAATTTCGGCCTGTGGCGGCGCAAAATCCAGCGCGCGGTGGAACTGTATGACTTGTTCCGCCTGGACCATTTGGTTGGTTTTTTCCGCACCTATGTGTTTCAATCCGGCGATAATAAAGGCGGCTTTGATATCTTGGTGGAGCAGGAACAAATTGACCGCGGCTATGCGTTTTTAAGCATGGTGCTGGAAAGCGCCGGCGGGGCCATGCCCGTGGGAGAAGATTTGGGCGTTATCCCCAACTATGTGCGCCATATGCTGGTGGAAATGAAAATCCCGGGGTATAAAGTGTTGCGCTGGGAACGGGAAGACAACGGCTATTACCGTGAGCCGCGCAATTTCCCGGCGGTGTCTTTGTGCACCACGTCCACCCATGACACCGAAACCGTGCGCGGCTGGTGGGAAACCATGGACCAGCGCGAACGCGCAAACATCTGGGAGATGATTTCCGCCCAAAAAACCGACGGAAACGTACCTTTTAACCTGGATACTCAGCGCGCCATTTTGCGCCGGGTGTTGACGTCCGGCTCCGCGCTGACGATGTTTTCCTGGCAGGATGTTATCGGCACGCTGGACCGCGTAAATGTGCCCGGCACGGTCTGTGACGACAACTGGACGTACCGCAGCGAATATACGCCCCAGGAGGCGCAGGAAGTGTATGCGCTGCAGCTGGAAAGTTATAAAGAACTGCTGAAAGAGACGGGAAGAAACTGACAAGCGGGACGATAGACTGTCTAATGTGTTTTTATACGCGGAACAAAATTTATTTTGTTCCGCGTTGTTATCCGTGTTGGCGTGATTTTTTACGGAAAAGGCTGTGCTTTTTGCTATACTACCCATATGAGTGATTATACTGCCATTATTCCTGCGGCGGGCAAGGGCGTGCGCCTGCTGCCTTTTACGCAGCATTGCCCCAAAACCATGCTCAGCGTGGCGGGAAAGCCTATTATTGCGCATATCTTGGAACAGATTGAAGCTTGCGGCATCCGCAAGGCGGTGTTTGTTGTCGGATACCAAAAACAAGCCTTGATTGATTATGTGCGCAGCCATTACCCACATTTGCAGAGTGTATTTGTAGAACAAGCAGAGCCCAAAGGGCTGGGGCATGCCGTATATATGGCCAAAAACGCGGTAAAGGGGCCGTGCCTGATTGTTTTGTCCGATACCATTATAGACGGGGATTTGCGCCCGTTGGTGCAGAGCGGCCGTAATGCCGTGGGGGTAAAACCGGTGGAGGACCCGCGCCGGTTCGGCGTGGTGGAGATGAAAGAGGGGAAAATAACGGGTTTTGAAGAAAAACCGGATCATCCCAAAAGCAATTTGGCCCTGATTGGGGCGTATTCTTTTTTGGAAGCGGGGCAGCTGTTTTCCTGTCTGGAAGAAGTGATTGCGTCAGGCAAGACGGTAAAAAACGAAATCCAGCTGACGGACGCCTTGTCTTGCCTGCTCAAACGCGGAGCAGACATTGTTCCGGTGGAAATGGATGATTGGTTCGACTGCGGCACCGTGGAGATTATGCTGCAAACCAACCGTATTTTACTCCAGCGGCATTCACACGTGCCCCAAAAGTTTTCTCGCGACAACCGTATTACGCCGCCTTGTTGGATAGATGAAAGCGCCCGGCTGGAAAATTGCGTGCTCGGCCCCTATGTTTCCGTCGGGGAAGGGGCGGAGTTGACCGACTGCCGGCTGGAGGATGCCATTATTGCCCCGCAGACGCATGTAAACGGCTTGCAGAAAACACATTTCATGTTGGATAAAGATTCCAAATAAAAACCCCGCTTGAAAGCGGGGGGAAATTATTGTTTTTTTGCCGTTTGACCGGAAGAAGCGGTAAATGTGCTTGGGGAAATTGTGGTCGTTGAAGCAGCCGTAACCGTATCGGCAGAAGCTTGGGGCTGTTCCGTCGGTTGTGCGGGCGGGAAAAGCTGGTCGGCCAGCTGTTCCGTATAGGTTTTGGCGGAGCTGTAGGCCGCCGCCGCTTCTTTATATTGGTCGGTGGGGGACATTCCACCGGCATTTTTTGCTATTTCTGCCGCATAAGCTGCTTTTTTGAGCTCAAAATCCTGCAGGGCCAAAAATAAAGACAGCTCTTTAAACAATCTGTCCCGTTCCGTTTCTACAACGACGGGACAGGAACTTAGCGCCTGTGTCAGGGCGGTGATATTGCGTTGTGCCTGCTGCGGCGTGGCCATATCCAGGGCCGGGTTTAAACGGTCCAAATCCGGTACGGACACGGCGGCCGCCTGGCTGCTGTTGCGCGCGGGGATATAAAAATTCCCCGCCAGCATGCCGGCCGTGAACATAAGCCCCAACGTGAGAAAATATAAAACATAGCGCATATACATATTCTAGCAAAATCCGCCTGTTGTGGCGGATAAAAATTTGCTATAATAAATTAAAGAAATCCAAAGGAAAAACGAAAAACTTTTCTTACGGATAAAATTTTAGTATAATATTTATGTTGAGGGTTTGACCCCAAGCATCCAAACCCTCAGAGTTATTTGACTGTTTTACGCGCTCGTAGCTCAGTGGTAGAGCATCCGCCTTTTAAGCGGGGGGCCGTGAGTTCAAGTCTCACCGGGCGCACATTTTTTGCCCTCTTCGTCTATCGGTTAGGACGTCGGATTTTCAATCCGAAAAGAGGAGTTCGATTCTCCTAGAGGGCGTATTTGAACCACGCAGAAAAGCGTGGTTTTTTTATGTATACAGGTAAGCCCTCTGGGGCAGAATCGAACTCCGGCCCCTTTAGGGGCAGCCGCAGCGAAAGCGGAGGCGGGGTATTGATAAGGAGCAAAATCCGGTTTTTCCGCACGCAGTGCGCAGGATTTTGCGTATTTTGCCGGAGGCAAAAGTGATTCTCCTAGAGGGCGTATTTGAACCACGCAGAAAAGCGTGGTTTTTTTATGTATAAAAAGTTATTGGAATATGCTGCCGGATATATAGAAGCTCCTTGTAACTTAGGATATCCGTCTTATAAAAAACAATTTGCCGCTACGCCGCTCTGTCATAAAATAAAAAGGATACAAATAAAATAAAAAACCCCGCCCAAAAGGCGGGGGATAAGGCAATTCTTTCATTCCGATTACGGATTCGGATTCGTATTGGTCGGCGCGGCGCAAGCAGTGGTGCCGCCGTCGCTGCAGCAGGGACCCGTGGTAGAGTCCAAACCGCAGTATTCGGCGCAGATGGCCGCATCTTCGGTAGAGGTACCCGGCGTGCAGGTTACTTTGTTGCTCTGATAGTAGCGGCTCAAACTATATGTGTACTGATTATTGTTTGCACGATAGGCTGTTACTTGACCAGCATTTAAACCAAGGCCCGTACCGTCCGCACCGCCCTGCGCCAGCGTGATGGCGAAACCGTTGCCACAGCCAGCAACCGTTCCGGCGGCCGTAACGGCATCGTCCGGGTTCGTGCCCTTGCTGCAGAACGTCGGTACCGCTTCAGACGTAGGGGACACGTCCAAGCCGCTGAATAATTTGGCATAGCTGCCCGTTTTCATCCAGCGTCTCTGCTGCGCCTGCGCAATGCTGCCCAGCAGCGTGTCCGCTTCCGCCATGCGGGCGCGTTCAACCGACTTAAAATAAGCCGGCAAGGCCATAGCGGCCAAGATGCCGATGATCAGCACGACCACCAGCAATTCAACCAGGGTAAAACCCTTCTTATTCATAAAACCTCCTACAGTTTTATTGAGATAGAAGTCGTAGCCTGTAGGCTACCTCATTAGTTTAGCAGTAATGTTTTAGAAAATCAAGTGTTTTTTTAAAAACATTTCTGCACAGAGACAGGTGTTCCGCTGTCCGTTCGTTTCAGCTTGGCAAGCCGCAAAGGGGCAAAAGGCCTTGCAGTTTCCCTTTGGCGTTTAAAAAGCCCCGGGGTTTACCCGGGGTCGTAAAAAGTGGGGATGTGAAGGGCGTATTAATTGGAAGCTTCTGCCGCCATGGGGTTGTCTGCCAGTTCGTCTGCCGTATCCACGCCCATATAGTCAATGCACATTTCTACGTCTTTTTCATTGGTCCAGTCCGGCACGCAAACGGTAATGTTGCTGTCAAACGGCCGGATCAGCGTGTAAGAATATCCTCCGTGTCCCACGCGTTTGGCCACGGCAAACCAGCGGTTCGTTGCGTCCGTTTCAAAGGAAATGGCAAACCCGGCGTTCGGCGTGCCGGACAACATGCCGCCGCGTGTATAAAAAATGGTGTTTTCCGGACCGTTGGAGTAGTCGTTTTGGGCTTTGGATTCGCGCACCATGACTGGGGCGGAGTCCAGCTTATGCCAGGAGCGCGTGTAGTGCTGGGAACGCAGGACAATGTGCTCCTGCGCCGGAATGGCCGAGCCGATGACCGTGTCCGCCTCCGCTATGCGCATGCGTTCTATAAAACGACCGTAATAGCTGACGGATATGGCGGCCAAAATGCCTATAATCAGCACGCAGATGGCCATTTCCGTTATCGTAAAACCCTTTTTCCGTAAATATATGTTCATGTCGTTTTCCTTTTTAAAATTATCTGCCGGAAATACCATAGGCTATGTTTCATTTTAACGATTTGCCCAAATTATACGTTACAAAAGCGGCGCAATAATCATGGCTAAGCGGTATTATAAACCGCCTTTAATAAACTCGGACACGCCGCCCATTACCATGTCTACCGACATGAGCACCAGTATCATCCCGGTCAGGCGTTCTATGGCGATAAGGCCTCTTTTGCCCAAAAGTTTGCTGATGGGGAAAGACAGCATTAACACCGCCGAATTAATGGCCGAGGCCGCCAATACCGCAGAAAGCGTAATGAGTTTGTTGGGCTGCTGGGCCGATAAAATCATGACGATGGACAGGACCGCCGGCCCCGCCACCAGCGGGATGGCCAACGGTACGATAAACGGTTCTTCTTCTTTGGGGTTGGCGTGGG
>CALUXH010000015.1 GCA_944324695.1 uncultured Elusimicrobiales bacterium
AACGCTGCGGCAAATCCATTGACCAGGCCATTTCCGACGCGAAACTTTCCGCCTCGCAGATTGACCGCATTATTCTGGTCGGCGGCCCGACCCGCATGCCGATTGTGCAGAAATATGTGGAAGACCACGTGGGCAAGAAAATTGAACGCGGCATTGACCCCATGGAATGCGTGGCCATCGGCGCCAGCGTCCAGGCCGGTATTTTGACCGGAGAGGTCAAAGACGTGCTGCTGTTGGACGTGACCCCGCTGTCTTTGGGTCTGGAAACCCTGGGCGGCGTGTGCACGCGCCTGATTGAACGCAACACCACCATTCCGGTGCGCAAGACGCAGATCTTCTCCACCGCGTCGGACAATCAGCCGGCGGTGACGATCAACGTGCTGCAGGGCGAACGTCCCATGGCCAAAGACAATGTGCCCCTGGGCAAATTTGACCTCGACGGCATCCCGCCCGCTCCGCGCGGCGTACCGCAGATTGAAGTAACGTTTGATATTGACGCCAACGGTATTTTGAACGTGTCTGCCAAGGACCTCGGCACCAACAAAGAACAGCATATTACCATCAGCTCGCCGAACAAACTCAGCGACGCCGAAGTGGAAAAGTTCGTCAAAGACGCCGAGAAATTCGCCGAAGAAGACAAGAAACATAAAGAGTTCGTGGAAGCCAAAAACGAAGGCGACAGCGTGCTCTATCAGACCGAAAAGGCCCTGAAAGACTACGGCGATAAAGTGTCCCAGGACGACCGCCTGGCCATTGACCGTGCTTTGGGCGATCTGCGCGACGCACTCAAAGGCGATGACGCGGCCAAAATCCGCTCCGCCAAAGACGCGGCCCTGCAGGCCAGCCAGAAACTGGGTGAAGCGATGTACAAATCCCAGCAGCAGGCCCAAGCCGGCGCCCAAGCAGGCGCACAGGCCGGAGCCCAACCGGGCCCCGAGGCGGCCCAGCAGGCGGCCGGAGCCGGTAACGGCGGCAAGGACGACGTCGTGGAAGCCGAAGTGGTAGATAAATAAACTTGCGTAAAGTAAAAAACCCGCCTGCGGAAATGCAGGCGGGTTTTGTTTGTTATGAAAACTCCGGCCAGGCTGGGGCCATGTTTGTTATTAATCAATTTCAGGCTTGTTTTAAAACGATTCGCGCCGTTTGCCGGGCCGGGTTATCCGCTTTGGTCGTTGCAGCGGGTGGCGCGTACAAGCCCCAGCACAAATTATTTTTCACGCAAAACCGCGGCCAAAAAACCTTTGTGCTTTTTCAAATGTTTTTCCGCCTGAGCGCGGGTACAGCTTTTTACCTGCATGACAATGGCGGTTTTGACGTTTTGGCCGGATTCTTTAAGCAGCTTTTCCGCCGTTTGTTCATCTGCGCCTGATACGGCGCGTATTAAACGCAGGGCTCTGCGCACCAGTTTTTTATTGGTGGGGCGCACATCCACCATCAGATTCTGGTATACTTTGCCCGCCCGGGCCATAGCTCCGGTGGTAATGGCGTTTAACGCCATTTTGGTGGCGCTGCCGGCTTTCATGCGCGTGGAACCGTTCAGGGCTTCCGGCCCCGTGGGCAGGTGGATAAAAATATCCGCGTGTGAAGAATCGGCTTTTTTATTGCAAGCCATCAGCGCGGTGTGGCAGCCGGCTTTTTGGGCTGCTTCCAGCGCGCCCAGCACATAAGGGGTAATGCCGCTGGCGGTCAGTCCGACGACAAAATCACCTTTTCCGGCGGTTTTTAATATATCCTTTCCGCCCTGGACGGCGTCATCTTCGGCTCCTTCTTTGGCGCGGAACATGGCGTTTTGGCCTCCGGCTATCAGCCCGACGATTTGTTCCGGGTCCGTGCCGAAGGTGGGCACGCATTCGGCCGCTTCCAGCACGCCTAGCCGCCCGCTGGTGCCGGCGCCGGTAAAAACGATTTTATGCCCCGCCAGGAAAGTTCTGGCGGCCACGTCAATGGCTTTGGCAATGGCGGGGCCGGCCTTTTGTACGGCCAGGGCGGCGTTGAAATCTTCGGCGTTTATCAGGCGCGCAATTTGGCGCGGGGAAGAAACGTCCAGTTTTTTTGTATGCGGATTGACGGTTTCGGTGGGAATTAAGTTTTCTTTTTTCATTTTTAGTCGGCCTCCAAAACGGAATATAACGACTGCGAAAAGATTTCTCCGCCTCCTCTATAGATTAGGGCTAAGCGGGCCGACGGTTGCCGTTAAAATGAAGGGATATTCCTTTTTAAACGCCATATGTCATTTGTCAGGCAGTATGGAGGGCCCTTTTATAAAATACTCCTATTTAAAAGGCAGGCGTCCTGCCAGCAGGTCTGCAAACGGTTTGGTAGGTTCGCTGCGCTCTAAAATCATTTTAATAATGGAAGTCAGCGGTACGGCCAACAATGCGCCAACCACGCCCCAGACCAGGGCCCAGAAGATTAAGGAGGCGATAACGACAACGGGATTTAAATCCATGCCCTTTCCCAACCATTTTGTTTCCAGGATATTGCCCACTACAAAATGCGTGGCCGTCAGCAAGGAAATGGCTAAAATCATGCGCCAGTCAAAGCCGTACTGCAGAAACAACACCGGCACCGGCAAAATAGTGGCGATAAAGGGGCCGATGTTGGGGATGAAATTGAGCACGAAGGTAATAACGGCAAACATGGAGGCCAACTCCGTGCCGACCAAAGACAAAATCAGCCACGTCAGCAAAGCCGCCAGCAGGGACACGAATATTTTGATGATTAGATAATAGGAAATTTGTTTTTCTATGGTGGAAACTAAAGTGTTTTTCTCATCGCCCGTCGCGCGGCCCATAAACAGGAAAATCAAAAACAGCGAAATCAGCGTCAAATTGGAAATGAAAGACACTACCCCGCCTCCCATCGTGCGCAACATATTGAATACGGGCAGGCGGTTTAAGGCGTCGGACAAAAATTCCGAATTGGTTTTGATGCCGAATTTTTGCGCGGTATCCAAGGCCCAGGCAACGGTGTCATTTAATTTTTCCGCGTAAATATTGGCGCCGTTGACAAAAGAAGAAATGGAGTTGCTGACAAAGACCACCGACAGCGCCGCCAAGCCTAAAAACAATAAAATACCCACCAAAAAACCCAGCAGGTGAGGCACCTTCCAATGCTTTTTCATCCAGTCGGCTATAGTGTTAAGCACAATGGACAGAAACAGCGCAATGACAAACGGCATCAGCACGGCTTTGGCGTATACCAAAATCCAGGTCATGGCCGTGCCGGCCAAAATAAGCAGGCAGGCATTGTTTATGGGCGCATAGGCCGACGAAGCGGTGGGTTTGAACATAAAGGACGGCTCCTCACAGACAATAAAGCTTTTTCTTTATATTAGTAAAAAATTTTTCTCCGTACAACCGGATTCTCTAAAATAGAGGAAGTATACTTTAAAGTAATATGGTATACTTTTAAAGTAGGGGAAATTTAACAAAGAAAAAGCAGTATAGGAGAGGTACATGAAAAAAAGCTTGGTATTGGTGTTTGGCGCTCTTTTTCTGTTCGGCATGGCTCATGCGGCCGTGACGGTGGAAGCAGGCGGCAAAACGACCAAATATGAAAACGGCCAAACGGTGCGCGTCAATGCGGCGGAAGATACGGTCGTTAATTACAACGGAGTGGAAATTTTCGTTCCGGCCGGCGAAGCGGTGGTCATCGCGCAAAGCAGCGATGGTTCCGTGCTTCTCAGCGGCAACAATATGTCCGGCGTTACCGTAAATGGTGCTGCCGTCCGCTCTACGGGCCGCGCGGTGGTGGCCGTATCCGGTTCTACTCTGTCCGTGCGCACGGGGAGCGTATCCGTGAACAATCAAGCGGTGGCGGCTGGTTCTTCCGTCAATATGTCGGGCGCTTCTGCCTCTGCGGCTTCGGCGGCACTTCCCGTACCGACCGTTGTGGCTTCTACGGAAATGACCAACAACAGCGCTGCTACGCAGCAGCAGGCACAGAATGTGGAAGAAACCCTGAGCCCTTCTTCCCCGCGCTAATTAGGAGAACAGAATACACATGAAAAAATTAGCAATCGTATTTTTAACGGTGTTGATGGCGTGGCCTTTGGCCGCGTCCGCTTCTCCGGTGACGTTTACCGTGTCGGAAGATTTCAGCTATGACGACAACATCTACCTGACTGACGGCAATGAAACGGATTCTTTCATCAGCTCCACCCAGGTGGGCGCCCAGTATCAGTCCAATATCCCGGGCAGCGGTTTGGAATTAACCGCCAACGGGCAGGTGGGCTACAACGCCTATACCGAAGACAGCGGCACCAACAATTTCTGGAATGCGTTGGGCGACGTGTCTTTGAAAAACGAGTGGATGAACATCGGGGACCGCTTTCTGTACACTTCCGATCCGGCCAACAGCTCTTTGACGGACCGCGCGGAACGTATCCAGAACGTGGGCTATGTGTCTTTTAAGACTTCTTCCGAAAAGAAATTCGGCATCGGTTTCACCGCGGACGACGTGTTTGACCGCTATATGAAATCCGAATGGAGCTATTTGAACCGCAACCGCGTCAACTTGGGCGCTCAGCTGTATTACAATGTGTCTCCCAAAACGAATTTCTTCGTGGAATATACCTATTCCGACATCAGCTACGAAGACAATAAAGAAAACGAATCCGCCGGCAACAGCGTGGGGCTGGGCGTGAACGGTCAAATCGCTCCGAAAGTGACCGGTACGGCCAAAATCACCTATGATATGCGCGACTACGATGAAAGCATCGCCGGCGTGGACAATTACAATGACCTCGTGGGTTACTACGTGGCTTTGGAATGGCAGCCGACCAGCCGCAACACGGTGCGCCTGTCCGGTCAGCGCAAAATGGAAGAAACGCTGTACGGCAACAACCGCTACTTTGCCGATACGCTGGTATCTCTGTATGTTTCCCAGAAAGTATATGACAAATGGACAGCTTCTTTGACGCTGTCTTGGGAAGATATGGACTATGCCAACGCCAACAATGACGGCACCAAGAGAAACGACGGGCTGTACACCATTCGCCCGCAGGTGGACTATCAGTTCAAAGACTGGCTGTCCGCCGGCGTGTGGTACCAGTTCCGCAACCGCGATTCCAACGTCAACGGCGCCGATTACGACAGCAACAAAGCCGGCGTATTCGTCAAAGCCCTGTTCTAATCGCAACGAACGACAAAGTTTTAAAACCCCGCCCGAAGGCGGGGTTTTTGTTCTATAAGATGCCTGTCAAAACAAACCGCGGCAAATCAGTATTATTGGGCGGAAAAACGGACGGAATACGATAAAAATTTTCTCTTCATCAAGCCAAATACAGAATCTGGCGTGCTTGTGGTGATTCCCTGTGCAAAAAAGCGGGGAAAGAGCCCTGCGGCCAGCGGACTAATACTTAAACACCAATACCTGATACGGCGGCAGCAGCGCCGTTTTTTTGCGTCCGTAAAGGGTTTTGTATTTTTTATCCGTCAGCGTTTGGGGCAGAGGCTGTGCTTGGTTGGAGGCGTTTATCAGCACGGTGTAATGTTTGTTTTTGTATTTCCAGGTTCTGCCCAGCAAAGGAAGCGCGAACGCGGCGGGGTTTTCGGCGGGTACGCCGCCCTCCAGTACGGGTTTAAACTTGGCTAGTTCTTTGGTGACGGCTTTGACGCGTTTCCACCATTGGGGCTGGGCCTGCGGCAGCGGTTTGCCTTGCGTGGTAAAAATAAAATAAAACAAGCCGTTTACGCCGTTTACAATGCCGTGGTAAGACATCAAGCGGATTTCTTCTTCCGTGGGGAAGCGGCCTATGCGGTCATCATCGGGGCGGTATTGTTTGTATTCTTTCCAATCGAAAATCTGCACCACGCCCCACAGCGGGTTGCCCCCCGCGCCCGTTTGCGCCATGCCTTGGCGGGCCAGGGCCAGCTGGTCTCCAAAAGACGTAAGCGGCAGATGCGGCACGGGATACCAGTCCACCATGAGTATATCCGGCAAATCATAAAAGGGCGTTTGCGTTCGGCCCTGGCCGATGACCAATGCGGTATCGTGCGCGGGGAAAGAGGCTTTGGCTTTGTTATATGCCTCCAAAACGCGCGCGCGGGACCAATTTTGTACGTCCGGTTCGTCTACCAAGTACCACGCCAGCACGGGCCAGGCTTTGGCCTGTTCTTCATAGGGAGAGCCGATGATTTTGTCCGGGTAGAATACAACCTGCAAATCTTGTTTTTGGGCCTCTTTGGCCAGGGCGGCCAAAACGGCGGGGTCCGTCTGATAGGTTTGCAAACAGGAAAAACCGGCTTTTTTTATCGTTTTAATGTCGGCGGGGTCATTTACGCCGTACATGCACAGTGCAAACGGCTCGCCGTGCGCCGCCAGAGCGGTGAAAAGCAAAGATAAAAATAAAGCGGTTTTATTGCGCCACATGGGAATCCTTGATAAAAGCCCGCAGGCCCGTTTTAAACAAAATATCCAAATCCAGCAAAATGGAGCGGTTTTTAATGTACCACACATCGTAAGAAAAGCGGGTGAAAGCGGCGTCATAGGCGCGGGGCTCCGAAACAACAGGTTGCCCGTTAAAAGTTTTATAATTGGGAGGCGCTTTGAAATTTAACTGGGCCCAGCCGGTAATGCCGGGTTTAACAATGGTGCGTATGGTGTGATTTGGAATATGTTCATTAAGCAGGTTCCATTCCCCCAGCCATAAGGGTCTTGGTCCGACAAAAGACAAGTCTCCGCGCAGCACATTGAAAATCTGCGGGATTTCGTCCAGCCGAAAGCGCCTCCAAATACGGCCCGTGCGGGTAATTTCTTCATGGTCCGATTCCTGGTTTTTCTGTTTGATGGTGCGGAATTTATACACCGTGATGGTTTTGCCCATGTGGCCGGCGCGCTTTTGGCTGTATATGGGGTTTTCTTTGTCTATATATTTAATCAGCAGCCAAATCACCGCGCCCGCCGGCAGCAGAAACGGCAGCAAACACACGGCCAGCACGGCGTCCATGGTGCGTTTGAGCATATGGTACATGGCGTCTTCTTTGCGCCTGGCTATACCGCGCAGCAGCCACATGGCGTCATTGATGCTTTCGCGCGAGACGCGGTTAAAAATCTGCTCATACACGTTAAAGTCCGTATCCACTACTACCCCTTTGGCGATGAACTTTTCGGAAATGATGTCCCACGCCTGCGGGTTTTGGGCAAAAAGTTTGCTGCCCACCACCACCGCGTCCATATTGCGGGCAGAATAAGTGATGCCCGCCTGCGGCGCGGGGCCGGCGTCTTTGACGGACAGGCCTTTGGAAGAAGCGGCCTCACGGCGGATTTCGTCCAAAGTGTCGCTTTCCCCAAACAGCATGAGGTTTGTTTTGGCAAAGTCCAGCTTAAAGTAAATGCGTCGCGCCCACCATACATAGATGAAATACAACATCATCACGCCCAGCAAAATGGCCTTGGGCGTCATCAGCGGCAGGCGCGCGGACAGAAAATACAAAAAAGACGCCGCCAGCAGGGTGCTGATGACAAAGGCGATGGCTAGGTTTTTGTAATTGATGACTTGTTTGCGCAGGGCTTTGACGTCGTAGAAAGAGAAAAGCCACAAAATAAAAGTCGTCAGCGCGAAAATAAAGATGAAAATTTTGCAGTTATTGAAGTAAACCAGCCCATTTATTTCCCCGCGGCGTACAGCCACGGTGATAAATAAAATAATAAAAAACGCGCAGAAATCCAGGAAGAAAAACAATTTCTTATTCATGCGCGTTTTCCTCCCACATTTCTTTTAAACCCTGTTCCAAAGAAACCTCCGGCGCAAAGCCCAAAGCGCGTATTTTGGAAATATCCGCCGCGGAGAGTTTGACGTCCCCGTCCCGTTTGGGGCGGAACACGCGTGGCAGCTTTTGGCCGGACACTTTGTCTATCAGGTCGGCCAGATCCAACAGGGAGCAAGTCTGTCCGCGCGCCACATGGTAGCATTCGCCCGGGACGGCTTTCAGCGCGGCCAGCAAATTGGCCTGCACCACGTCCCGCACGTTTACAAAATCGCGGCTTTGCAATCCGTCCCAATCTATGCCCAGGGGTTTGTGCTCGCGGGCGGACTGCATAAATTTGGCTATGACGGCCGCATAAGGGGAATGGGGGTTTTGCCCCGCGCCGAATACGTTGAAATAAATCAAAGAAACGGTTTCCAGCCCGTACAGGCGGGTGTACATTTGGCACAAGTCCATCCCCTGCAGTTTGGACAACGCATACGGGGACTGGCAGTCATGGGCGGAAGTTTCTTTGTAGGGCAAATCCGGTCCGTTGCCGTATATGGCGCTGGAACAGGCGAATACCACGCGTTTAACTCCGCGCTTGCGCGCGCATTCCAGCACATTGGCCGTGCCCAGGGTGTTGATGTCAAAAGTATCCAGCGGCTGCGCCACCGACTGCGGCACGGATACCAGCGCCGCATGGTGCAGCACATAGTCCGCCGCGGCAAAAGCCGTAAGCAGCACGTTTTCGTCGCGTATGTCGCCTTCTATCAGGTGAATTTGATCTTGTATAGATGTCAGATTTTCGCGCCGGCCGGAGGTGAAATTGTCCACGATGCGTACGGTCTGGCCCTGGCGCAGCAGTTCTTTGGCTAAATGGGAGCCGATAAACCCCGCCCCGCCGGTAATAACCCAGGTATGTTTTTCCATGAAAAGTCCTCGTGCCCCCTACATAGACAAATTATACTAATTTCAAGGTTTCTATAGGCCGTATTTTAAAAAAACGGATAAAAATGAGCTCAAAAGCATAACACGGGTAAATGGTATAATTTACATAAATTAAATTTATGCCAACGCCATATCCGTCCTTTTCCGTTTTAATGTCCGTGTACGCTAAAGATAATCCCGCGTGGATTGCCCAGGCGTTGGACAGCGTGCTTTATAACACCGTACCGCCTGCGGAGGTGTTGGTGGCGGTGGACGGCCCCGTGGGGGAGGATATATGGGCGGTATTGGATGCATATGCGCAAAAATACCCTGCGGTGCGCGTGCTGGCTTTTGAAAAAAATGAGGGACTGGGCGCCGCGCTGCGCAAGGGACTGGAAAAATGTACGCATGAATGGGTGGCCCGCATGGACGCCGATGACATCAGTCTGCCGGACCGCTTTGAGAAGCAGCTGGCCCGCGTCATGCAGGAGCCGGATTTGGCGGTATTGGGCGGCGCTATAGAAGAAATAGACGCGCAAACGCTTATGCCCCTGAATTTGCGTATCGTGCCGTGTGCGGATGCGGATATTAAGAAGTTTTTGAAAAGCCGCAGTCCGTTTAATCATCCGTCTGTATTGATGAATAAACGACTTGTTTTGCAGGCGGGCAGCTATCAGCCGTTTCATTTGATGGAAGATTATTATTTATGGGCGCGCTGTGCGGCCAACGGATACAAAATGGCCAATCTGCCGGATGTTTTGGTGCGCATGCGCACGGACGCAGCCTTGTACGGTCGCCGCGGCGGGTGGAAATATTTTAAGAGCAATGCCGCGCTGTCGCAAAAGCTGTATGAACTGCAACTGATTCCCTTTCCGCGGCATGTATTCAATTTGTGCGTGCGCTTTTGCGTGCAGGTAATAATGCCTAATAATATACGAAAAATTTTTTATAAAAAAGCATTAAGATGACAAAGAAAACCATTGGAATTTTGACCCATTATCAAGTACATAATCACGGTGCTATTTTGCAGCTGTATGGGTTGTATCATACTTTGCAAAATCTGGGGCTGGCCCCTTGTGTGCTGACGTATCAGAAAAATTTTGATTTTATTTCGCCGGAATTAAAAAATAAATACGCGCTGTCGGCCAAGTCAATTCCATTTTATTTGCATTACTTGAGAGAACAAGGCCTGGCAAAAACCTGGTTTAATTTTGGCAAGAAGCGCCTGCTGGCCCGTTTTAATTCGCAACACTTTGTCTTTTCTTCTTTGGAAAGTACCCGTTTGGATTATGCCGTGGTGGGCAGCGATGAAGTGTTCTCTTTGGAAGCGGGTATCAACCGTATGATGTATGGCTATGATGTGAGGAGTAAGCAAATTTTTTCTTATGCGGCCAGTTTTGGGCAGACGGATATTAAGGAGATGGAACAAAAAAACTGCCGGGATATGCTGGCTGCTGGGCTGAAAAAGTTTTCTCACATTTGCGTGCGGGATCAGGCTTCCGCCCAAACGGTGGAAAAGTTGATTGGACAAAAGCCTGTCATTCATTTTGACCCGGTTTTGTTATATGGATTTGAAAAGGAAATGACGGACAGTTCTTTTTGTCCCCCCGAAGGACCGTATTTGGTTGTATATGCTTACGACCGTCATCTTAATACGCCGCAAGAAATAGCGGCCGTGCGCAGCTATGCCCGCGCACATCATTTGAAAATAGTTTCGCCCGGGTTTTATCACGCTTGGGTGGATAAAAACCTAAATGTGGAGCCTTTGGAGTTATTACAGGTGTTTAAACACGCTACCTGCGTGGTGACGGATACTTTTCATGGCAGCGTATTGTCTATTTTAACCAATCGGCCTTTTGCCGCTTTTGTGCGGGAAATGAACCAAAATAAATTAGGTTTTTTATTGGATTCTTTGGATGTGGGGCAAGCCCGCATGAGCACATGGGAGGCGCTCCCTGATGTCTTGGGTCGAAGGCAGGATTGGCACACAATAAATAAAAATATACAGCACGAGCGGGCCGGGGCGCTTTCGTACTTAGAAGAGGCTTTGTATGACTAACTGTGTGGAAAATAAAACGCCTTGCACGGGATGCGGCGTTTGCCAGGCAATTTGTCCAGTAAAAGCTATTCATTTGGAATTAAATCAAGAAGGCTTTTGGACTGCCATATTAGATAAAACGAAATGTGTAGATTGTCAAAAGTGCTTATCCGTATGCCCTAAATTCACAGACCGCTTTCCTCCTTCTCCCGCTTTTGATACATTGCCGCTGTATGCCGCATACAGCCGAGAGGAGCAAATGTCTTCCTCCAGCGGAGGAATTGCCGCAGAAATTACAAAATGGGCTTTTGCAAACGGATATAAAGTGGCCGGCGTCCGATATAATTACCAGCGTCAATGCGCGGAAACCATAATTGCCGACAATTTAGAACAAGCCCAAGCGTTTAAGGGATCAAAATATCTCCAAAGCGACAGTTCAAGCGCTTTTGAACAAATTTTAACGTGGACGGATAAATTGGTTGTATTCGGTACTCCCTGTCAAATAGCAGCACTTCATTTGGCGGCGTCTTTGGTAAACAGAAGAAAAGATTTAATTTTAGTAGATTTTTTCTGCCATGGGGTTCCGTCCTACCTGCTGTGGAAGGCCTTTGTTGCCCAACAACCAGAAGAAATAAAACAAATTAATTTTAGAAACAAGAAACGGGGCTGGCATACTTTTACTATGGAAATAAATAGGAAAATTGTAAAAAACAATCCGTTTTATGATTTGTTTTTTAGTGATTTACTGCTGGGCCCCCAATGCTATTGCTGCGAGAGTAGAAAGAGTTTTGCTTTTGCTGATATCCGGTTGGGCGATTTTTGGGGCAGTCTCTTTGATTTGCGAGAGGATGGAATAAGTGTAGTCTGTTGCTGTTCTCCCTCTGGGGAAGAAATGCTTTCTTCTTTAAGAAAAAACATACAATTTATCGTCTTATCTGGGGACCACTCTCTGTGCAAACGATCGCAAGCATCATTCAAAAGCACTACCTATAATCCAAGGGAGCGTTCTCTGTATTTGGAACTATTACAACAAAAAATATCTCTTCAGCAACTGCTAAAAAGAAATAGATATCCCCACAAGATTTTAATATTCTATTTTAAGAAACTATTGTTTTTATCCCCGAGAATAGCAGGACTAATTCGATTTTGTTATCATAAGATGAAAGGGTATTGATTCCTTTTACCACAGACCAACCATTAAGCTGAGTTTACTGGAAATAAAAGATTTTCCATATTCCAAAATAATTATTATGATAAATAAATATAAATATATTATTTTCTCCCCTTATTTTGGTAAATTACCGCAAAATTTTGAATTATGGTTACAATCATGCCAATACAATGAGGATTTTTTGTTTATTGTATTTACAGATTGCAACTACCAACAGAGCCTCCCTCCCAATGTAGTTTTAAAGTACATGTCATTTACGGAATTACAACAGCTAGTGCAATCTAAATTTGATTTTCTAATTTCATTGCGGACCCCGTATAAATTATGCGATTATAAACCTGCTTTTGGCTATATTTTCCAAGAATATCTAGGCAAAAATTGTTCCTATTGGGGCCATTGCGACATGGATTTAATTTTAGGGAACTTAAAAACTTTTCTACCTGATTCTAACTACGATAAAATAGCGTATTTAGGTCATTTTTCTTTATATAAGAATACCCCTGAACTTCGCAAGGCGTTTATGTTGTCTTCCGAAAGCGCTATTTCTTTTAAAGATGTATTTTCTTCAGATATTCATTTTGCTTTTGATGAAGCATATCAATATGGTATTAACGCAATTCTTCATACTAATCACAAAACGATCTATCCTCTGCAACAATATGTTGCGGATATATCCAATCTATACGAAAATTTTGCCATATCAATATATCAACATCCAGGATTCATACGACAAAGTAACAAACGTATTTTTTCATTTGAAGACGGAAGAATCTATGCTCATACATTAGAAAATCATGAAATGATTAGCAAACGAGAATACGCGTATATCCATTTACAAAAACGTTCAATGGCTAATACTCTATCAGGCACACATCCCCGCTATTTAATTATTCCTAACGTTTTTAAACCTTGGCAGGAGATTACCCCCAATTTGATTGCACAAGCTCAACCGAAATTTTTATACTGGAAAAAAATTAAAAGAATAGTGTTTACACGCAAACAAAGCTTTTTCCGCTCCATTCAACGCCGGATGATTTTAAAAAAATTTCATCATTAAATATTATTGTTGGAGAAAAATGAATATATTAATCACAGTTAAAACTTTTGCTCCGCTTAAAGATGGAGTACAATCAGTAACAGAATATCTCGCAGAAGGATTATTAAAAAAAGGACATAAGGTTACTGTGGTAACAACTAGAATACCCGGTATACCTGATAGAGAAGATTATCATGGTCTGTCTATCATTCGGGTACCTATATACACAAAATTTGCTTTATATTGGGGAAATAGAAAAAAATATCAGGAATTCATACTGAATTTAGCACAACAACATGATGTAATGATTAATGTTGCGACGCAGCAAGCTTTAACGGACTATTTATATCCTATTTTATCCAAAATTAAATGCATAAAAATTTTACATATGCATGGGATGTATGATTTTCACTGGCATTTAACGGATTTACGGTCACTGAAAGCTTTTGTCTATAAGATATGGAGAGATATCCGATGGGGAATGTTATATTACATAAAACCTCACAAATTCCAACAATATGATTACGTTTTACAATTGCATCAATTTGACAAAGCACACCTCTTTTTTAAAAAGCATTATGGAATTGATGGGCATATTCTTGAAAACGCCGCCGGAGACGAATTTTATTGTCCAAATGACCATTTAAAAGATTTATATGCTGTTTGTGTAGCCAATTACCAAGAAATAAAAAACCAAGAATTTTTATTAGAAGCTTTCTATAAAAGTAAATCTAGTACGAAGATGCAATTAATTTTAATTGGAAGCAAAAAAACAGCATATTATTTAAAGCTACAGAAAAAAATTTTATTGTTACAGCAAAAATGCGGAACTAGAAACATACAAATGCTTACAGATGTTTCCCGGCAGCAAACGGTAATGTATGTAAAAAAAGCCTCTGTATACTTGATGAGTAGTCTAAAAGAAGCATTCTCCATATCTTTAATTGAAGCAATGGCCGCTGGTACGCCCTTTATTTCAACTGATGTAGGAGTTGCAAGATATCTTCCGGGTGGTATTGTTTGTAGCACACAAGAGGAAATGGCTTATTGGTTAGATGTATTATACAATCATGCTAATATAAGAAAATCCTTAGCAAATGCCGGGAAAAATTTTTATAGAAAGAATCTTACGACCGATGTGAAAGTTAATCAATTACATTTATTAATCACACGGAAAAATAATATTAAAAAATAAAGTATGTTAGATAATATTAACATCTTAGGATGGGATTATTTTTTATTAATGCTTTTCTTATGGAGCATGGCCTGTATATGCTACCAAATACAAAATCATCCCACAACAATTAGATTTCATATCAAGAAACATTCTCTTGATGTTTCTGTACTACGACTAGTATTCATTGTATTAGGTTTAATGGCTGCACTACGCGGGTTAGATATAGCAAATGATACAATGGCTTATTACTCAGCTTATCATTATTTTAAATTGACAAATACCTTCTTATCCACCTACATGGAAGCAGGATATGTGGCCCTTAATTTATTTATAGCTAAAATTTTCCCTCACGGTGATACCGGATTTCATATTTTAGTATTTTTGACTTCAATTTTTTGTTATTGGTCTGTAGAACAATGGATTGAAAAACACGCTAAGACATATGGAATCAGTTTTCTTACGTTTTATTTCTTATTGAATTCCTTTTTCATTTCTGCAATTCGTCAATCAATTGCAATTTCTATCATTTTAATAGCACTAACATGGTTAGAAAGAGGATATAAATTCCGTTTTATTTTAGGAGTCATCCTAGCCTCTTTATTCCATATTTCTGCTCTAGTATCTTTTATTTTCTTATTCTTTTATAATAAAAAATTCAATTACAAATGGGGCCTGCTCTTTTTTTTAGGAGCAATTTTAATCACTTTATTTGATATACAACAACCTATTATTGAATTAATTAAACCCAATACAAAGTATGTCTTTGGAGAAATTGGAAATCTCGTAAATGTTCTTATTTTATCTTCTTTTTATTTAGCTTTATTATTCGTAAGAATTTTTACAAAACAAAAGAGTTATGAGCATCCAAAAGGGCAATTTAGAGATGATTTCTTTTCTTTTTGCATTCTTATAGCACTTTCTATTACAATTTTATCGCTAAAAGGGCCAATTATAAATAGATTGGGATATTATTTTTCTTTTGCTGGAATTCCCTACATTGCTAACACTTTATATAGAATAAAAAACAGGAAGTTCGCAAATATTTTTAAAATCATCTTTTGTATTATTTTTTGGGGTTATTCATTATCAGTTTTAATTTTTAGACCCGAATGGAACCATTTATGGCCATATCATTTCTTTTGGAACTAAACCAGAGAAAATATATCAATACAAATTATAAATGCAAAAAACTATGATACCTAAAATTATTCATTATTGCTGGTTCGGTAAAGGAAAGTATCCTGCAATTGTGCAAAAATGCATAAAAAGCTGGCATAAATTTTGCCCAAATTACGAAATCAAGTTATGGAACGAAGACAATTATCATGTTTTTCAAAACGCATATACAGCAGAAGCTTATAAAGCAAAAAAATGGGCTTTTGTTTCTGATTTTGCCAGGCTAGATATTATTTATCATTATGGTGGAATTTATTTAGATACAGATGTAGAACTATTAAAATCTCTTGATCCTCTTTTGACGCATGAATGTTTTGTCTCAGCAGATGAGGCAGGCATCAATACTGGTCTAGGTTTTGGTTCTTTCAAAAAGCACCAAGCTATTAAAGCAATGCTTAATTTATATAAAAACAAGCAATTTTTGACTTCGTATGGACCTGATCTAACCCCCTGCACCAAACTCAATACACAGATTTTTCTTGAACAGGGTTATATTCCCAACACAAAAGATCTCATCCATCTTTCGGGAGTTACAATTCTTCCACCCGAATACTTCAGCCCTATAAATGGAGTAACATCGGAATTAAATATAACATGTAATACCTATGGTATTCATTGGAACAGTCGTTTATGGGCAACAGGATTAACCAAACTAAAAGCAAAGAGCCGATTAATTTTAGGATTAACAATAAGTCACAAGATAAAAAAATTCTTTAAAAAAATATCGGTTATCTAAATCTACGTATAATGAATCAGAGAAAAGCTGGTGCAATTTTATCTTATTTATCTACTGCCACTAACGCAATAGTACAGCTCATTTATGTACCCCTACTATTGCTTTTTTTGACCAAACAACAATACGGCCTTTACCAATTAATGGGGTCTATGATAGCTTACCTGTCTATTATGGACTTTGGGTTATCCAATACAACTACACGTTATCTGGCCCGAGCATTGGTATTAAAAGATAGCGAACAACAAACCAAAGTCATATCTTCTTCAATTAAGATTTATTCGTGGATTAGTATTGTTCTAGTACTATTCGGATCCATAGGTTATTTTTTAATTTCTCCCATATATTCAAATACCTTAACAGCGCAAGAACTTATTACTGCAAAACATATCTTTTTAGTACTATTATTTAATATTGCGGTTTTTATTCCTTCTAATATTTTTGTTGCTATTATTAATTCTCATGAAAAATTTATTTTTTTACGTGGAATTAATTTACTAAAAATTATTCTACAACCCTGTTTAGCGTGCGCCGTATTAGCATTAAAAGCCGATGTGTTATATCTTGTTTATGTACAGACTTTTTTTACATTAGCAGTAATTGCGCTCAATTATTGGTATTGTCGCTTTAAGCTTCATATTACATTTGCTATTGGAATGGCAGATAAAATATTGATAAAAGAAATCACAGGATTCTCCGTGTTTGTATTTTTACATGCGCTAATGGACCAAATCTATTGGAGATCTGGCCAGCTTATTTTAGGAGCTATATCCGGTACGACAGCTGTTGCTTTCTATTCTATTGCTATGCAATTATCCTTATTTGCCGTGTTTACGCCGACAATAATGAGCAATGTTTTTTTACCCTCTCTTTCTCAAATTGCCTTACAGGATAAGGATCTAACCCGAATGAATCAAATTTTCTGTAAATTAGGAAGATTGCAGTTTATGTTAATTTCTCTCTTATTTGGAGGATTTATATTTCTAGGTCAAACATTTATCACCTTGTGGGTTGGCCCCGGTTATGAAATCTGCTATTGGGTCGCAATAATTATCATGGGAGGATATATTTTAGACGTCACCCAAAATGTTGGAATTGCTATTTTGCAAGCCTTGAAAAAGCATGCGTTTAGAGCATATGTGTATACAACAATGGCTATTTTAAATATTGGGCTTTCCATCTGGCTGGGAAAAAACTATGGAGAAGTAGGCTGTGCCTGTTCAACAACTTTCTGCCTTTTGTTGGGGTCTGGATTAGCAATTAACTGGTATTATCACCATATAGGAATAGATTTAAAGACCTTTTTTTCAAATTTATTGCAACTATGCTTTCCTATAGTTTTAGCTATTTTTGCCATGTGGTCACTACAACAAATATGGCCTGTTTCTGTTACTTGGAATAGTTTTATTATACATGGAATTGCCTTTGTATTTATCTATAGCAGCATCATTTGGATATTGGGGCTAAATAAATATGAAAAAAATTTAATTTTATCTCCAATTAATAAATATATCTTGCATAAATAACGAAAAAGGCATTATTCTTTCAATAAAATAATACGATACTATTTATATTATTAGGATTACAGAACCGCTCAATAGGCGGGTGCCCGCCTTGCTGGGAGAAAAGCCGTTCCCCGTGCGGGTCCTGCAAACGCTGAGGCGTAAAATTGCCCGCAAATTGCACCTTCACTAATACATTCATACGCATTTGGTTATATAAAAATTCCCGGATCATTACACTCCGGGAATTTTTATGTCTCCGTTCAAAGCAGCGCCTTATTTTTTATCTTTATCTTCGTTGTAATAGCTGTAGGTTTTATAATACCCGTATTTGCCGTAAGACAGGCCCTCGGGGCGGTAATGCCCGATGACCGCGCCCAAAATTTTAATGCCTGCCTTTTGCAGTTTATCCAGCGCCACCTGCGCCAATTTGGCGTTGGTCTGGCCGTATTTGATGACAAACACCGCGCGCGGCACATATTTGCCCCACAGCAGCGTGTCTGACACCGGAAGAATGGCGGGGCAGTCTATAACCACCTGGTCAAAGTTCTTCTGCGCCCATTGCAGGAAATCAGCCAGTTTGGGTGTATTTAAGAGCTCTGCTGGATTGGGCGGGCGCTGGCCGGAGGTCATGACGAATAAATTCGGCACGTCTTTGACGGGCTGCACATTGGCCGCGTAATCGGCTTTTTTCGGGTCCGCGTCCCAAATATTGCTTAGGCCTTTTTCGGTGGAAAGTTTAAATACGCGGTGCACGCGCGCGCGGCGCAAATCCCCGTCCACCAGCAGCACTTTTTTGCCGGCCTGCGCCATAGCCACCAGCAGGTTGGAGGACAAATTGCTTTTGCCTTCCCCCTGCAGAGAGCTGGTAATTAAGAAAGGTGCATTGTGGTTGTCCGACAAGGCAAAGTCCAGCATGGTGCGTATATTGCGCACGTTTTCCGCCAGCAGGAAATTGCCCGTCTTGAGCATGGTGGCGTATTCGCTTTCTTTCTTCTTGGTTTTTTCATACGGCACAAAGCCCAAAAAAGGCAGATGCAGTTTTTCCTCCAAATCTTCGGACGATTTAACGCTTTGATCCAAAAATTCCAGCACAAACACCAGCCCCAGGCCCAAAATGCCGCCGGCCAGCAGGCCGATGGCCAAATTGATGAGTTTGCGCGGACGCACCGGCTTGTCCGGCGTGACGGCGGGGTCTACAATGCGGATATTGTTGCCGGAGAATTGGCCGGAGAGTTCAATTTTAATGCTTTGCACCAGGCGGCGCGTTTCCGTATTGATTTGTTCGTTGACCGCATTCAGCTGGTTTTGTACGGAAATCAGTTCCGGATGTTGCGCTGTATATTTGGCGGCTAATTTGGCGCGCTGTGCCGACAGCTGGGCCGCCTGTTGTTTAAGCGTTTTGATAAAGTCGCTGTTGACCACCTGCGGCATGGAATTAAGCAGCTCCTGTTCTTCGGGGCTGCGCTCCGTGCTTTCCAGCGCGGCGATGACGTCCTGCCCCATAAACACGCGGTTGCTCACGTTGTCGGCCACAAAAGTGTTGGTCAGCGTATTGGCTATTTCCGCGGCCAATTTGGGGTCATAAGCCGTAATGGATACATTGACCAGCCGGCTGCGCGTAACGGGGTCTATATTCAAAGCGCCCTGCAGTTTATTTAGTCCGCGTGGATTGGCAAACTGTTCATACTGGTTTAGGTCCATATTTTTATAGACTTTTTCCAACAGGGAGCGGCTTGCCAGCAGTTGGTACTGCGTGCGGTAATAGTCTTCTTCGCTGGTAAACGAACTGTAAGGCGTGGCGTCTATTTTCCCGGCGTCTTCCTGGTTAATCATCATCAATACGGTGGCTTTATAGGCCGGACGCATGAAGATATTTACCAGTATGGCCGCCACCAGGCCCACCGCCACCATGGCTACAATCAGCCAAAAACGTTTAAAAATAACATTAATGTAATACGAGAAATCCAGCTCTTCGTTTTGGATGTTTTCCATATAGTATCCTTTAGAACATGCTTTGCGGCACAAAGACCACGTCACCCGGCATCAGCGCTATGTCCAGGTTTTTGCTGCCTTGTTTAGTGATTTGGCTTACATCCACGTCCAAGGCTTTTTGCGTGCCGTTTTCCATGCGCAGCACGCGCACGCGGGAAGTGTTGGCAACGTCGGTAAATCCGCCCACGGAGGTAATGGCTTCCAATACGGTAAGTGGTTTCTCAGGCGGGATTTCTATGGCGGCGGGCTCTTTGACCTGCCCCAGCACATAGACGGTCTTGTTGCCGTATTCCTGAATGAGCATGGAAACCTGCGGGTTTTTTAAATAGGTTTTTAACGCCTCGGCCAGGCGCGCCTCGGCCTCGGCCACCGTGTAGCCGGCTATGCGTATATTGCCCACCAGCGGAAACGTAAGAGTGCCGTTGCCGCTTATGCGCAGTGTGCGGGCCATATCGTCTTCCATGAACACTTGTATTTCCAACAGGTCGCCGGGTTGCAATACATAAGCGGAAGAAGTGCGCACCTGCTCTATACCCTGGGATATTTCCCGGGATATGTCATTTGCCTGCTGCGCCGGCTGATTTTGTTCCGGCGCACTGGCACAGGCGGTCAACAGCACCGCCGCACCTAAAACGGAGAAAAAAGAGGATTTCATATCTTTTTATATTTTACTAAATATAATCCGATATAAGTATAGCCTAACGGGAAAGGAAATACAGACGGGAAAGCGCTTTTTCTTTGGGATATTTTTGCAAATACTGCAGAGCCAGCTCATTGGCTTGTACGCGCAGGAGCTCTTTTTGCAGGGGATCTTTTTCCCGCAGGCTTTGGTTGTAATACGCATTGCCTAGATACAGCGCGTACCGCGGGGCCGGATAATGGGCCAGCGCTTTTTGATAAGCGGCTATTTGCCCTTGCGGCTTAAGGCCGGAGCCGAATAAATGCAGACGCCAGGCGATTGTTTTCTGAAGAGGAATCCAGCAAGCGGCCAGGCAAACAGCCGTTATCAGCAGGCGTTTGGGCCAGGTCGCGGAGTATGCGTGGATATGATGTTTGTCATAAGAATTGCTGCACGCCATGCCTAATATAAGAAAGAACAGAAAAGCCGTGGCCGGAATAAAGAAATCAAAATCCACGGCGCTGCCTACGCCCATTACAATCAAACCCGACAGCAAAGAAGCGAATAAAAATTGCTTTTTTCTCTCCAGCCGTCGCATACGCCGCAAAGCCGCGCGCATAAACCACAAAACGCCGAATAAAACGGGAATAAAGCCCGCATATCCCGTTCCCAGCAGTATTTCCAGCCAGTCGCTGTGCAGGCGCTCTACGTATGCATTTAGTCTTTGCGGCATATAGCTTGTAATCACCACCGGCATGGCGCCGACGCCAATGCCCCAGACGGGATAATCCTCCAGCATGTCAAAAGACGTGCGGTAAAGCATTTTGCGTATTTCTTCCGAAGTGCCCCCCGCGCGGTGCGCAAAGGCGTTTATTTCGTCCAAATGCGTCAGCACCCAGCCGGAACACAGCGCCAAAGCCGCCAGGGTAATCAGTAGGCCTTTCCAGCGTGTTTTTTTAAGCTGCGCTATAAACCCCGTGCATAAAAACGCATAGCTGAAAATGCCCGTCCCCAGCGCCAGCATGCCGCCGCGCGAACGCGTAAAAACCGTGCCGGCGCACAGACCCAGAAACACCAAGGCAAAAAACAGCTGCCGGCAGTAGAACTGTCCTTTGCGTCCGTGCGCGGCGAAACGGGAATAATCCAAAAAAGATACGGTGGTGTATCCCAGCGTCATAATGGCGCACATTCCCATAAAAACGCCGGCGTGATTGCGGTTTAAAAAAGGGCCTATGCCGCCTTTGCGCCCGGCCAGCAGGTGTATGTATTCCCCATTTGGCAGACACAGCGCGCACAGCGTCACGGCCAGACCGCATAAAGCCGCCAGCATGGCAAACAGGCGCAGTTCGCGCGAGGTTTGCAGCAATTGGCTGACCAGCAGACATAAGGCCAAATAGGTGATGAATAAAGAAATGTGCTCCAGCGTAAACAGCCGCATCAGTGTGGATGGATACCAGGCCGGTTTGTCCAGCAAGGTTTGCGGAAACAGACATTGCAGCAGCGCATAGAGCGTTAAAAACCCCAACGTAAACAAAACGGGTTTAAAAAGAGGCGTGATGAAAAGATGCCGCCGCGAAAACAGCAGCAACAGCAGCGATACAACGATTCCGCCCTGCATAATGGAAAAAGCCCATGGTTCCGCCCCGGCAAAAGCAAACGGAATAAAAAACAGCAGCAGCGTCAAAACGCACTTCAAAAATACATCCATAACGGTTATTGTATAAAATTTGATATGATGGATAACGATGAAAGTGCTTTTTGTGTGCCACGCCAATGTATGCCGCAGTTTTATGGCGCAGGAATTTTTAAAGAAAGCCTTGCCGAATGCGCAGGTTTTTTCCCGCGGGATGTATGCGGACCCCGCCGTACGCGTGCCGGACAAAATACGCCGTTTTTTGAAGCAAAACGGCATAGTTCCCGGCGAACATATGCCGGTTTTGCTGTCCAAGGATGACGCGGCGCGTGCGGATTTTATTTTTTTAATGGAACGCAGGCACTTGGATATGCTGACGGACCGCTGGGCGGAATACAGTGATAAAATGTGGCTGCTGCGGGATTTCGTTTTTGGCGAAGACAAAGACGTGCCCGATCCTATAGGGTTGTCCGGCCGGGTTTTTGAGAAAAATGCCCGCCTGCTGGAAAAAACGGTGCATGTCTTGGCGCAAAAATTAGCCGCCGCCCAGTAAGCGGCCGGAGAAATTCCGTCGGGGAAAGGAAAAGAATTTGAGCGCGTAGTTGAAAATTGCTATAATAAATCTGTTAAAAATTTAGGGCAGTTGGCGCAGCGGTAGCGCGTCCGCCTCACACGCGGAAGGTCACAGGTTCAAATCCTGTACTGCCCACCATTTATCGACCCCGGTTGATGTCGCATAGACGACAGCGACCGGGGTTTTTGTTTATTTCTTTTCAGGAGGAACGGGCCCTTCCCCGGGTTTTAGGCGCTCTCCAGCATGTTATCGTATATTTGCTATACTAGATATACAATATATTTTTCGGGAGAATGAAAAACGGCATATGGAATGGAGTCTGCTGGTTAACGCATTTATTGGTATCGTAGCTATTTTGAACCCGATCGGGAACGTACCCATTTTTTTGGAACATGTGGAAAATGATCCTCCCAATGTACAGCGTGCGGTGGCCGTGCTGATGGCGCTGTCTATTTTTATCATGTTGTCGTTGTTTTTTGTTTTTGGGACGTATATTTTAAGCGTATTTGGCATCACGCTGCCGGCCTTCCGCTTGGCCGGGTCCGTCATTATTTTAATTGTAGGCCTGCGCATGTTGCAGGGCAAAAGCAAATTCGATTCCGGCGGGATTGAAACCGCGTCGGCGCAGGGAGGGACGTTCTCTCAGGCCCGCAACCGTTTAAGCCATATTTTGGTGCCGGTTGCCATGCCGCTTTTTATCGGGCCGGGCACGATTACTACCGTCGTGCTCTATGCGGAGAAAGTGCATACCCTTCCTATGGGCGTTATGATGATTTTGGTGCTTTTGTTGGCCACGGCCGTGGTGGGCGTGTGTCTGGTGGTGTCTCGCAGTATTTTTAAATTATTGGGTACCAACGGGACGCAGATTGTTATCCGTTTTATGGGTATGATTTTGTGCGCCATCGCCATGCAGTTTATGATAGACGGGGTGGCCCAGTTGCTGCCGGGCGTGCTCAACGCCGATTTTATACACGGCGCAGTGGAATAATATTTTTTGGCAAAATCAGCGTTTCCCGGCGGGGCAAAATTCCCTTTTGCTCCGCTTTTTTGCCAAACCGCAGGGGAGTTTTATACATGGACCATTTCAAACTCGTGTCCGAATTTAAACCGTCCGGCGATCAGCCCAAAGCCATAGCCGCGCTGACGCGCGGCGTGCGGGAAGGCCAAAAACGCCAAACCCTGCTGGGCGTAACGGGCTCGGGCAAGACCTTTACCATCGCCAACGTCATCGCCAACTTAAACCGCCCAACGCTGATTTTGTCCCCCAACAAAGTGCTGGCCGCCCAGTTGTATGCCGAGTTTAAACACTTTTTTCCTGAAAACGCGGTGGAATATTTTATTTCCTATTATGATTATTACCAGCCCGAAGCGTATATCCCGCAGACGGATACCTATATTGAAAAAGATTCCGCCGTCAATGACCATATAGACAAACTGCGCTTAAAAGCCACCACCTCTCTGCTCACGCGCAATGACGTAATTGTCGTGGCGTCCGTGTCGTGCATTTATAACTTGGGCTCTCCGGACAGTTACAGCGAATTGTGCGTGTATCTGAAAAAAGGCGTGGAAATGACGCGCGCGCAACTGGGCGGCCTGCTGATTAAAATCCAGTATAGCCGCAATGAAATAGAATTTGTTGCCGGCAATTTCCGCATGCGCGGGCCGTATGTGGATATTTTCCCTCCGTATGGACTCAATGCTGTGCGCGTGGAAATCAAAGGCAAAACCATTGCCGGCGTATATGAGATACACCCCGTAACGGGTAATGTCGTGCGCGAGCTGGACGAAGCCTGGGTGTATCCGGCCAAGCATTTCGTCGTGCAGGATGAAGACCGGGAAAAAGCGTTGGACCAAATCCGCGCAGACCTGCAAAAACGCCACGCCGAGCTGCAGGCCCAGGGCAAAGAGCTGGAAGCCTATCGCCTCAAACAGCGCACGGAATATGATTTGGAAATGCTGCAGCAGGCTGGCTTTTGCCCGGGAATAGAAAATTATTCACGCTATATGGACGGACGCGCGCCCGGCCAGCGGCCTTTTTGCCTGATAGATTATTTGCGCAAACACGGGGACTTTTTGATGGTGGTGGACGAGTCCCACGTGGCGCTGCCGCAGGTGCGCGGCATGTTTAACGGGGGCCGTTCGCGCAAGCAAATGCTGGTGGATTTCGGTTTCCGGCTGCCGTCTGCGCTGGACAACCGTCCGCTGAAATTTGACGAGTTTGAAAGTTTGCTTCCGTCCACGATTTTTGTTTCCGCCACGCCCGGGCCTTATGAACTGCAGGCCAGCGGCGGGGAAGTGGTGGAGCAGGTCATCCGGCCCACGGGACTGGTGGACCCGAAAGTGACCGTGCACCCCAGTGCGGGGCAGATAGATCATCTGCTGCAGAAAATTCAGCAGCACATCGCTAAAAAAGAACGCACGCTGGTGCTGTCCATGACCAAAAAAACGGCGGAAGATTTGAGTGCGTTTCTGATTGAAAAAGGCGTCAAAACGCGTTATCTGCATTCGGATATTGACGCGCTGGAGCGTGTGGAAATTTTAAAGCAGTTTCGCCAGGGAGTGTTTGACGTGCTGGTGGGCATTAATCTGCTGCGCGAAGGAATAGATATTCCGCAGGTGGGGCTGGTGGCCATTTTGGGCGCAGACAACGAAGGCTTTCTGCGCAATGCCACCACGCTGATACAGATTTCGGGTCGCGCCGCGCGCAATGTCGGCGGCGAGGTGGTGCTGTACGCCGACCGCGAAACCGAAAGCATGAAATATGCGTTGGGCGAAATGAACCGCCGCCGCGCCATACAGGAAGCCTATAACAAAGAACATCACATCACGCCGCGCACCATCCAAAAGGCGGAAGTGGAGCTGAAAGAGTTTGAAGACAGCGCCAAAAACGAAGGGCTGGGTATTTTGCACTCCGCTCTGCCGGAGCCGACGGCCAAAAACATCGGCAAAATCACGTCCGAGCTGGAGCGGCAGATGCGCGAAGCGGCGGATAATTTAAACTTTGAGTTGGCTGCGGATTTGCGCGATAGATTGTTTGAACTTAAACAAATGAAACTTAAATAAGGTCTTGGTTTTTCCTCAAGGGGCTGTGCGGCTTTCAAAAATCCGCGCGGCTGAAAGGTATGAATTTATTCTTTCAGATTTCCAGACAGACGCGACAGTTTTTGCCGGCCAACAGCTTAATTGGTAAAATATATTTATGGAAGAAATTACCCTTTCTTTGCCCTCTGTAAGCCGGATGATCAGCGTGGACGTATTGGATAATACGCAAAACCTGGCCCGTGAACTGGCGGTTCAAAACTGTGAACGCGGCACGCTGGTGCTGGCCTATGAGCAGACCGCTGCCCGGGGCCGAAACGGACACGCGTGGCATGCCGGCCGCGGCGGCGTGTATTTTACGCTGCTGTTGCAGCCTGAGAAAAAAGTGCAAACGGCAGACGGTGTTTGTCTCAAAGCCGCTGAAGCGGCGGCGCAGGCGCTGCAAAATCTTTTTCATTTTAAAACCAAAGCCGGCCGCGGCGGAGAAGTGCTGGCCAGGGACGCCAAAACAAAAAGCTGGAAAAAAATCGGTCAAGTGCGGACGGAGTTTTTTGCGGGGGCCGGTTCCGTCTTGTGGCTGTTGGTCAGCGCGGATATAAACGTAAACAACCGGCCGGAAACCCCAGTGGACGTCAGCGTAAAAAAATTACTGGGCCGCGAAATAGACCCCGAATGGGTGCTGCAGGAAACGTTGGAAACTTTTTGGGCGGGATATATGCAGTGGCAGCTTTCCCGCCGCAATTAACCAAAATAAAACCCCGCACGAATATGCGGGGTTCTTTAAAATCCGGCCCTTTTATGCGTCTCCCAGGCAATGTTTAACCGTGGTTACCAGCTCTTTTAAAACAAAAGGCTTGGCGCAAAAGGCTTTTACCTGCGGAAAGGGCTGAAACATGTGTTCCGATTCCACCAGGGCGGAGGTAACAATAACGGGAATGCCGTTTAACTCGTCGTCCTGTTCCATAATGGATACTACGGCCCGCCCGTCCACGCCGGGGAGCATCACGTCCAACAGCACCAAATGAGGCCGCACCTCTTTCATGCGGGCGATGGCGTCCCGTCCCGTCTGGCAGGTATGCACTTCATACCCTTCTTTGGATAAGACAATCGTCAACAATTGCAAGATGGGCAGTTCATCTTCTACAATTAAAATGCGTTTTTTCATTTTGTATACCCTTTGGTTATTTTATTATACTTTTTTTATATGGGCAACAGAACTTTTGGCGCAAAAACCTGGAAAAACCTGTTGGCTTTTTCCTCGGCTTTTTTTAAACGCGGGGAAACGGTATTGGCCGGGCTGTCCGGCGGGCCGGATTCAGTGTGTTTGCTGCATTTTTTGCGTTATTTGTCAAAGAAGAAGCATTTTGAACTTTGGGCCGTGCATGTGCATCACGGCCTGCGCGGCGCGGATGCGGACGCGGACGCGCGTTTCTGCCGGGTTTTGTGCCGGGAGCAGGATGTTCCGTTTTTGATGTATAAAAAAAACGTGCGCGCCTTGGCCCGGAAACTCAATTTAAGCGTGGAGCACGCCGCGCGCAAAGCCCGTTATGAAGCGTTTGCCGCCGCGGCCAGGAAGACGGGTGCTGAAAAAATCGCGCTGGGGCACCATTTGGACGACCAGGCCGAGACCGTGCTTTTAAATCTGCTGCGCGGTACGCGCGCCGAAGGGCTGTGCGGCATTCCCGTGCGGCGGCCTTTAAATAAAAATGTGGAAATCGTACGTCCGCTTTTGTGCATTACGCGTATGGAAGTGGAAGAGTATTTAAAAGAAAATAATTTGCCTTGCGTGACGGATCAAACCAATTTTGACGATGTGTATACCCGCAACTGGATACGCCACGAGCTCTTGCCTTTGTTGGAAACCAAGCAACCCCAAATTCGCCGGCACCTGGCCGGCATGGCCGCGCAGCTGGCGGAGAAACTGAAATAGAAAGATCAATGATCAGGCAGTCTAAAGCAAAGCGCGCAGCGCGCGGAAAAAGGGTTCGCGCGCGTGTTTTTCCGCCCATGGCGTGTGCCCGCAGCGCGGCAACAGGATTTCGGTAAAAGAAATATGCAGGTGCGTCAGCGGCGCGGTAACTCCCTGCGGGGGGTGGGGGTCGTTTTCCCCGTGTATCACGGTAAGGGGGCAGACCAGCGTTTGCGCGGCTTTAAGCAATGTCCCCCGGGCACGCAGGGCCGCAGCCTGAGGCCAGACGGCGGCAAAGGCCTTTGCATCAGGGACGGGAATTTCCGTGTCGTCTTCCAACGGCTCCGTGGCGTCTGCCCGGCAGGCCAGCACGTCCAGCGTTTTCAGCGCCTGCGCTTTTTGTTCTTCCGGACCTTTCTCCAGAATTTCCAGGACCCTTGCAAATTGTTTGGCTTCTTGTGCTGTTAAGTTTTGCATGCGTCTTGCATGAATCAACGGCGCATAGCTCTCGTCCAACGGCGGGCAGCCTATCCATATCAGCCGTGAAACATGTTGCGGGTGCGTCGCTGCATATAACAAAGACAGCCACGCTCCCCACGAATGTCCGATCAGCGTCACCGGCGCGTCGGCAAAATCACAGATTTGTCCGTTCAGTTCTTCCGTCAGTTCGGCCACGGAATATTTGCTCTGCCACGGCTCCAGCACGCCGCAGGTTTTGCCCAGTTCCGAACAGGCCCCTCCCACGGAACCGGCCGCACCCGGCCCGCCGTGCAGAAAAAGCACGCGGTAAGGGGCGGGGCCGTAGCGGCGTATCATGCTCGCCGCCGGCGGGAAGAAAATTTTTGGCCCGCGTTTTTGCCCGTCAATGTTTTTTCGTCCATGTCCGGACGTATGCCAAAGCGCGTAATGCAAAAGTCATATTTGACGGGGTCTTCCGGGCAGAATTTGGCCAGGCTGCGGGTGATGTCCAGCGCGGTTTTCATATCGGCGGCGTTTCTTTGGGTCAGGCCCAATGCACGGGCGCAGCGGTGCATGTGCACATCCAGCGGCACCACCAGCAGGCGCGGCGACACCTGCCAACCGCCCGGGTCCACTTCATCTTGGCGCACCATCCAGCGTAAAAATAAATTTAACCGTTTCATGGCGCTTCCTTTGTCCGGGTCCGGCACCAGGGTGCCCACTTCCCCCCGGGCGCGCAGGCGGTACGCAAAACGGGCCAGCGCGCGGCAAACATTTTCATCGTCTTCTCTCAGTCCGCCGGCAAAGCATTTTTCCAAGGAACCGTATTTTTTCAGTATATCCCGCACAGACAGCAGAAAGCGGCAAAGTTCATCTTGCGTGGTAAAACGGTATTTAAAGCCCGCAAAATCTTTTTTCAGCCGCGCGGGCGTACAGGCCAGCACATAGGCGTGCGGGGAAGGCATGCGGGAAAAAATCAGATTTAAATTTTTAATGATGGCTTTGACGTTGCCGTAGGCAAAACACGCACCCAGCAGTGCGGCGATTTCACGGTCGGCGGTATGGTCCCATCGGTGCAAAAATTCCAAAGGGTCGGGGCTGACCAGCCCGCGGCGGTTGTATTTGCGGTATAAATTTTCAAAAAAAGCTTTGTTTTTGGCCATACGTCTATTGTAGCAATTTGATAATATATACATATGTTTTCGCGCGTGCTTGATTTTGCCGCGTCCCGCGGGCTGACTCTGACGGGGCTGACTTATAATTCCGCCGAAGTGCGGCCGGGATACGCTTTTTTTGCGCTTAAAGGCGTGCACCATGACGGCAACGCGTTTATACCGGATGCGCTGCAAAAAGGCGCGGCGCTGATTGTGTCGGTCCGGCCGGCTGCGGCGGGCTGCGGCGCGGCGTATTTCCAGTCCGACGATATGGACAAAGACATGGCCGACGCAGCCTATGCGTTTTACGGCCGTCCTTCGGACGGTTTAAACGTCACGGGCGTAACGGGCACGAAAGGAAAAACAAGCATTGCCTATCTGGCTGAAGCCGCCCTGGCACATGCGGGCAAAAAAGTGTCCGTATTGGGCACGGTCAATTATCGCATTAACGGCCGCGTTGTGCAGGATGCGCCGAACACCACGCCGTTGGCTTTGCCTTTGTTTAAGCTGTTAAAGCAGATGAAAGACGCGCAAACCGACGCGCTGGTTATGGAAGTGTCTTCGCATTCACTGGAGCAGCAGCGCGTGCGGCATATTCATTTTGACACGGCGGTATTTACCAATTTGCAACGGGACCATTTGGATTTCCACCATACGTTTGAAAATTATTTTGCCGCCAAGAGAAAATTGTTTGAGGAACTGCTGTCTCCGCAGAATACCAAACCGCATAAAACCGCCGTTATCAATGCAGATGACCCCTACGGCCGCCAGCTGATAGATATGCTCAAAGGCAAAGTGCGTCTGCTGACTTACGGACTGGAAACGGAGGCGGATTACAAAGCCGCGGACATCAAAGAGAGCCTGCACGGCACCCAATTTACGGTAAACGGACAGGGCGGGAAAATTAATCTGTTGGGCCGGCACAATGTATATAATGCGCTGGCCGCGCTGTGTATTGCCAAGGCCAACGGCATACATGAAAAAGATGCGCTGGCGGGACTGGCGGCTTTGCCCGGCGTGCCCGGCCGCATGGAACGCATAGACGAAGGACAGGACTTTTTTGTATTTGTGGACTTTGCCTATACCGACGAGTCTTTGCAGCGCGCCTATCAAACCGTGAAACATTTTCAAAAAGGACGTATTATTACGGTATTTGGCTGCGGCGGCGACCGCGACCGCACCAAACGTCCGCTGATGGGGCGTACGGCCTGTCAAAACAGTGATTTGGTTTTCCTGACCAACGACAATCCGCGCACCGAAGACCCGAAACGGATTTTTGCCGACATTCAAGAGGGCATGGACGGATTTTCTAATTACGAAGTGGAGCCGGACCGCCGCGCGGCCATTTTCAAAGCCGTAAACGCCGCGCGCAAAGACGATATCGTCATCATCGCGGGCAAAGGCCATGAACAAACGCAAAAAATAGGACATGAAGTATTGCCTTTTTCGGATCAGCAAACGGTGAGAGAGGCCGTTAGGGGGAAATATGTTTAAGCCGGAAAGATTTACGGGCAAAAAAGCCTGCGTATTGGGGCTGGGGCGCAGCGGCCGGCAAGCCGCGGCTTTGCTCATACGCCATGGGTTTAACGTGCTGGTCAGCGAGGAGCACCGCCTGCCCGACGTGGCCGCTTTGGGGCTGCCGCCGCAGGCGGAAGTGGAAACCGGCGGCCACAGCGAAAAAGTGTTTGCTTGTGGGTTTATCGTCAAAAGCCCGGGTATTTTGCCCAACAGCCCGGTGCTTAAAGAAGCGCGCAGGCGCAAAATCCCCGTGTTTTCGGAGCTGGAAGTGGCGTTGGCTTTTGCGCCCAAAAGCGTTACCGTGCTGGCCGTCAGCGGTACCAACGGGAAAACGACCACCACGGCCCTTTTGGGGGAAATTTTAAAAGAATATTGCGTGCGTTTGTCCCCGCGCAAACGGGTGTTTGTGGCGGGCAATATCGGCGCGCCGGTGTCCGCCTGCGTCGATGAACTGAAAAAAGGCGATTTTTTGGTGTTGGAAGTGTCCAGTTACCAGCTGGAGGACAGCACTTTCTTCCGCCCCAAAGTGGCGTGTCTGCTCAATATTACGCCGGACCATTTGGAGCACCACGGCGGCATGGAAAAGTATGTAAAAGCCAAAGCCCGTCTGTTTAAGAACCAGCGCAGCAATGATTTTGCCGTTTTAAACGGCGGGGATGATTATTGCGCCGCTTTGGCCGGACGTTTGAAAGCTTCTTTAAGCGCCTTTTCCGCCAAACCCAGCCACCCGTTGAAAACGGATGTGTTTTTTGACGGGGATGAAATTATTTTCAGCCAGGGGCACCGGTTGCGGCCTCCTAAGTTAAAAGGGATACACAATATAGAAAATGCCATGGCCGCCGCCCTGTGTGCGCTGGCCGTCCGCGTGCCAGCCTGTATTATTCAAATAGTGTTTAATCGTTTTGAAGCCATGGAACACCGCATAGAACCCTTTGCCTATCACCGCGGGGTGGTGTACGTTAATGATTCCAAAGCTACGAACTTGGATTCCACCGTCATCGCGTTGAAATCTTTTGACAAAACGCCGCATATTTGGCTGATTTTGGGCGGCAGGGACAAAGGCGCTTCTTATGAAGTCTTGCTCCCCTATCTGAAGCTCTACTGTAAGGAAGTGTTCAGCATAGGAGAATGTATGGATAAAATAGAGCGCGAGCTCAAAGGGGAGTTCCCTATTACGCGCTGCGGCACGCTGCCGCGCGCGGTGGATGAAGCTTTTTCCAAGGCGCAAAAAGGAGATGTGGTGTTGTTGTCTCCTGCATGTGCGTCTTTTGATCAGTTTAAAGATTTTGAAGAACGCGGCCGCGTGTTCAAAAAGCTGGTAACGGACCGCGTGCGCAGCGAGCGGACCGGCAAGTAATCAACGCCGCGCCAGGCATATGCTGTCTCCGGTCTGCCGGCCTGCCGGGACGGGGCTCGGAGCGGGGCATGCACGGAAAGGGCTTGCATTGTTTTTTTTTTTTGATAAATTTTGTTCATGAACAAAATTTATCAAAAAACATATCCGGCGAATAAAAACCCCTCTAAAAGCATTTTAGGCGGTTTTGTCTGTCACGCGGTTTCGGGGCTTTTTTACTCATGCTCCCGTCGCTCTGTGTTAAATCCGCCCGGCTTTACGCTGATAGAGCTTTTGGTGGTGGTTTTGATTATCGGCATATTGGCCGCCATAGCCGTGCCTCAATATCAGGTGGCAGTGATGAAATCCCGCGCTGCCGAGCTTCTTATTAACGTCAAGGCGGCCCGCCAAGCCTCCGATGTATATTATATGGCCAATGGTGTTCGGCCCACCAGCTGGCTGGATTTGGATGTGTCCATCCCCTATGAAAAATTATCCGATGACGGTGGACTGAACACCAAAGAAAACGGGGAGCTGACTGCGCCCGGAGGAAATATATATGTCCTGGATGTGGACGGATACATAGGGGGACGCCTGCCGAACTTTTCTCTGCAAATATCTTCCCACTATGCGACAAACAGCCTTTTCAGAGGCAAATTTGTCTGTCGGGCCCGGACAAAAAATAAAGCGGCCAATCAAGCCTGTATTTCTTTGGGCGGGGTGTATACCGGGCAACACGGCACGGACACGAACGTGTATGCCATTGATTGACAGGCCCCTCTTGACTGGCGCAGAAATAAATAGCACAATGAAAGTATCTTATTTTATGGGAGGGGTGCGATGAAGAAAAGTTTGCTGTTTTTGGCCGCGCTGGCTGTTTCTTCGGCTCTATGCGCACAGGAAAACCAAAATTTTGGCCGTGAAGACGTACTGGCCGCTTTTAAAGAATATAATCCCGCCGCTTTGGAAAAAGCGGCCCAAAACCCGGCATATAATGATTTGTTAAATAAAGTAGCCGCCGCTTACTCCGCCCCGCGCACCGATGCGAACCAGAATGAACTGATTGCGATGGTGAAAAATTTTGACAATTCCATCCGCCTGCAGGCCGCCCGGGAAGAATATTTCAACGGGCGCACGCTTCAGGTGATGTCCGGAGAAGAAATAAATGCGCTGGATCAGCGCGTTACCTCCCAGCTGGTGGAAGTGGTGCAAGGCGTGTTTGACAATACGCTGGAAGTAAAAAATATCCAGATTAAACGCTATAAAGACCAGCTGAAAGCGGTCAAAAAAGACGACGCTCTGTCCAAAGAACAGAAAAAATCCGCCGAGGCGGATTTAAAGGCCCGTATTAAAACGGTCAAAGCGGAAATCAAAGCGTTAAAGAAAAACTCTCAACAGAAAATACAGGATACGGCTTCGGTGTATTTTTCCGAAATTCGCTCCGACTATTCCGACTGGCAGGAGGCGCAGTTGCAGCAGGCCCGGGCCAAGGAATTACAGGCTCTTCAGACCGCCGCGCATGATGTAAAAGCCGACAATAAAAAACCCGTCGCTAAATAACTTTCCCTGTAGGACTGCGCCCTGCGGCGGCTTTGGCCGCTCGGGGCGCAGTTTCTTTATGTCCAAAAGTTGCAGTCCCGTTGCATAAATTGATTTAATGTAACCAAAGGCTTTCCGGCCTCCTATTTTTTAATGATACAGGATGTATATTTATGATTAGAATGGTAATAGACAAAGTTTTCGGCACCAAAAGCGAACGCGACCTCAAAAAAATCCAACATTATGTAGATGAAGCCAACGCCCTCTCCCCGCAAATGGAAGCGCTTTCCGACGAGCAGTTAAAAGCCAAAACGCAGCAGTTTAAAGACCGCCTGGCCAAAGGGGAAACCCTGGACGACTTGCTTTCGGAAGCCTTTGCCGTGGTGCGGGAGGCCGCCAAACGCGTCATCGGCCTGCGGCCCTATGACGTACAGCTGCTGGGCGGCATTGTGCTGCACCAGGGCAAAATCGCCGAAATGGGCACCGGTGAAGGTAAAACGCTGGTGGCCGTATTGCCTTCTTATTTAAACGCTTTGACGGGCAAAGGCGTACATGTGGTGACGGTCAACGATTATCTGGCCCGACGCGACCGCCAGTGGATGGGGCCCATCCATGAATTTCTGGGCTTGACCGTAGGCTATATTAATCATGATATGGCCAATGATGAGCGCCGTGAAATGTACGCCAAAGACATTACCTATGTGACCAATAATGAACTGGGCTTTGACTATTTGCGTGACAACATGGTTATCACCCGTCAGGACCGCGTGCTTCGCCCGTTGAACTACTGCATCGTAGACGAAGTGGACTCCATTTTAATTGATGAGGCCCGCACCCCGCTGATTATTTCCGGTCCTTCGGAACAGAGCACGGACAAATATTACATCGTCAACCGGCTGATTCCGTCGCTCAAAGTGCGTATGATTACGGAAAATGACGAAGTCAAAGCCAAGTACGAGCATATTGACCTGGCCCAGGGATATGACGCCATCGTGGATGAAAAAAACCACACCGCCACGCTGACGGAAACGGGCATTGCCAAGGCGGAGAAGTTTTTAAACGTGCCCAATCTGTACAATGACGTGGAATCGGAATGGGTGCACCATATCAACCAGGCCTTGCGTGCACACCATTTGTATGAAAAAGACGTGGATTATGTGGTCAAAAACGGCGAAGTGATTATCGTGGACGAATTTACGGGCCGTTTGATGCCCGGCCGCCGCTGGAGCGACGGTCTGCACCAGGCCGTGGAAGCCAAAGAAGGCCTGCAGATTAAAGAAGAAAACCAGACGCTGGCCACCATTACGTTTCAGAATTTCTTTAAACTTTACAAAAAGCTCTCCGGCATGACCGGTACGGCCATGACGGAGGCCAATGAGTTTTGGCAGATTTACAAGCTGGACGTGGTGGAAATCCGTCCCAACAAGCCTTCGCGCCGGAAAGACTATCCGGATCTGGTATTTTTGACGGAAAAAGATAAATTTAACGCCATTGTGGATGAGATAGAAGCGTTATGGAAAAAGGGCGCTCCGGTGTTGGTGGGTACGCGCTCTATTGAAAAATCCGAAAAACTGGGCAATATGCTTCGCGCCAAAGGCATCCCGCATAAAGTATTAAACGCCAAATACCATGAAATGGAGGCGCAAATCATCAGCCAGGCGGGCCGCAAAGGGGCTGTTACGATAGCCACGAATATGGCCGGCCGCGGTACCGATATCGTGCTGGGCGGCAATCCGGCCGACAAAGCGGAACAAGAATACGTGATTGGACAAGGCGGGCTGCATGTGCTGGGAACGGAACGGCACGAAAGCCGCCGTATTGACAATCAGCTGCGCGGCCGCTGTGCGCGCCAAGGGGATCCGGGCAGCTCCCGTTTTTATATCTCTTTGGAAGACGAGCTGATGCGTCTGTTTGCCAACACGGCTAAAATCAGCTCTATTTTAAGCACGCTGGGCATGAAGCCCGGAGAGGCTATTGAATCGCGCTTGATGAGCCGTCAAATTGAAAGCGCGCAACGCATGGTGGAAGGGCATAACTTTGACATCCGCAAACATTTGCTGGATTACGACAAAGTCATGAACCAGCAGCGCACCGCCATATACGGTCTGCGCAACGCCATTTTGGACGGCGAAGACATGACCAGCACCGTGCTGAAAATGATTGACGAAGTGGTGGAAGAGATTGTGCAAACGCATTATGTGCCGCGCGATCCCGCCAAAAGCAATTTTGAAACCCTCAACGTTACATTGCGCTCCCTTTTCCCGTATGCGTTTGATTACAATGCGGAAAATACGGAAGGAAAAACCCGAGAGGCTCTGTCGGAAGAAATCGTCAAACTGGTGGAAAAACTCTACCATGAACGGGCGGACTTCTTTGCCAGTCAGGGGGTCAATTTTCCGGAATTGGAGCGTATGCTTTTGTTGCAGATCATAGACAATGCCTGGAAACAGAATTTGTATGAACTGGACCAGTTGCAAAGCAGCGTCAGCCTGCGCGGCTATGCCCAAAAAGACCCGTTGATTGAGTACCAGAAAGAAGCGTATAAACTGTACAGCGCCATGATGAATAAAGTGCGTGATTTGATGGTGGGATATATTTTCCGCCTGCAGTTGCCGCCGGTGCGCCAGGCTGTTTCGCCCCGGCGTCAGGCCGCCGCTCAACCGGAACACGGGCAGAAATCCTCTGCAACGAAGCAAGAGGTTCCCGCCAATCACAAAATCGGGCGCAATGATCCCTGCCCTTGCGGCAGCGGCAAAAAATATAAAAAATGTTGCGGAGCCAAATTATGATTCAAAAAATAAAAGGGCTGTTTTTGTTGTTATGCACGGCAGGAGTCCTGGTGCTGGCGGCATCATTTTTTTCCCGGGCAAAGCCTATTGAAGCGCAAATGCCCCTGCTAACCGTCCAAATGGTGCAAGAAAACCAGGCCCAGCTGAAAAGCGCCGAAGAGCAGCGGCAACATGCCGCCGCTGCGCGCAAACGCGCTGAGATGGAAGTGCGCGTGCGTCAATGTACGGCAGACGAGCAGTGTATTATCGTGGACAGAGACCCTTGCGGGTGTCTGAAAGGCCCGGAAGGGGTAACGGCGATTAACTCTTCCATGACGTTGGAATTTTCGCAGTTGGTTCAGGCTGAAACATCCGGCTCTACGGTGTGCCCGTCCGTTGGTTCTACGGAGAAGGAATGTTCCGCCACGGCCCGCGCGGTCTGCCGCCAAAACGCCTGTACGATTGTATACTGATTATGAGTCCTTTCTTCCGTCCCTATTTGCGGGAAGCCCCCGCCGAAGAAACCTCGCGCGTGTGGGGGTTTTTGGCGCGGCTGGCGATGGGGGCTGCAAAGATTCTCTTTTTGGTCGTTTGCGCCTGCGCAACGGCTTTTTTGTTTAAAGCGGCCTATCCTAAGCCTTCTTACAGTCTGCTGATGTGGCTGGCTTTGGCGCCGTTTACGCTGGCGGTGGTGCGCCTGCGCGGGTTTTGGAGCAGTTTCTTTTATTCCTGGCTGACGGGCGTATTGGTTTTTGCGGGACTGTATTACTGGGTATATGTTACCTGTCTGTATGGCGGCGGCATGACCCCCGTGCTTTCGGCCGCGGCGTGGTTGGGGCTGGCCGCGGTGATGGCCCTGCAGTTTGCCGTTTTCGGCGGAAGCTGTTTTTACCTCAAACGGCTGCACTGGGCCTTCCCGGTGTTGGCCGCACTGGGCTGGACGGCGCTGGAGTGGGCCCATGAAATGTTGGCCTCGTATGCGTTGGGATTTCCGTGGTTTACGCTGGGATATTCTCAGTGGAATTTGCCGCAGATCATTCAGGTGGCGGGCGTAGCGGGGACGGCGGGTGTCAGCTGTCTGGTGGCTTTCTGCGGCGTTAGCGTCGGGTATGCGTTTGCCACGCCTTCTTTAAGGCGCGGTGTCGGGCAGATGCTTTTGGCGGCGGCGGTATTTTTGGGGGCTTACGGTTATGGGGCTTTTGTCCTCTCCCGGGAGCCGTCGCATTCGCTGCTGTCCCTGCGTGCTGCGGTGTTGCAGCCCAATATCGACCAGTATAAAAAATGGTCGCCGGAGTTTGAACAGGAAATTTTAAACACCCTTTCCAAAATGGGTGCGCAGCTGGACGGGAAAAACATTATGCTGGCCGTTTGGCCCGAAAGCGTCACCCCCGGGCCGGTACAGCAGGAGCCGTATGCTTCGCTGATACAAAACATAGCGCAGTCCAGCGACGCCTGGCAGCTGGCGGGCTCCAACCGTGCCGAAAACGGCAAGCAGTATGTCAGCGCGTTTTTATTTTCCCCTTCGGGAACGGAACTTTCTTGGTATGATAAAACGCATCTGGTGCCTTTTGGCGAATATATCCCTTTTGAACGGGCCGTGCGCGGTCTTTTGCCGAATGTGGAGGTGCTGGGGGAGCTGGGTTCTTTTTCCGCCGGAGAGTGGGAGCAGCCGCTGCTGCAAATGGGTCAAATTCCTTTCGGGCAGACTATTTGTTATGAATCCGTTTTTTCGCGTTTATGGAAAGCGCAGACCAGAGCCGGCGCGCGCTTCTTTGTAAATATTACCAATGACGCGTGGTTTTTTGATACGGACGCGCCGTACCAGCACTTGGCCGTATCCGTGCTGCGCGCGGCGGAAACGCGCCGTCCCGTCCTGCGCGCGGCCAACACCGGCATATCGGCCGTGATTTCCGCCTCCGGCGAAATTTTGGCTCGCGCCGAGCTTAACACCCGCGCCATACTGACGGCTGACGTGCCGCTGCCGCTGGACGCGCATGAAAGCTTTTTCGTGCGCTGGGGCGATTGGTTTTCCTGGGTGTGCGCGGCGATTTATTTTACCATTCTTATTTCCGTGATGGTGTTTGCTTATGAATATTGAATTTAAAGATATAGAAAACGCGCTGGAAGCATTAACCGCGCGTATACAGAAAATCGGGCAGATGGAAAATATCCCGGCGAAGCAAAAGGAACTTTCCGAGCAGGAAGCCCTGGCCGCGGCGCCGGATTTTTGGAATGACAACCAAAAAGCCAAAACCGTTACGCAAAAAATAGACGGTTTAAAAAGCTCCATAGAAACTTACCATTCTTTAAACAAACAACTGGAGGACGCACAGACTTTGTATGACTTGGCGCGCGAAATGCAGGACGAAAACGAGCTGCCTGTGCTGGACGGCGCACTAAAAGAGCTGGAAAAACAGGTGGAGAAAAAAGAATTTGAAATTACGCTTTCGGACCCGCACGACAAATTGCGCGCCATTTTAACCGTACACGCGGGGGCCGGCGGCACCGAATCGTGCGACTGGGCCCAAATGCTGCTGCGCATGTACACGCGCTGGGCCGAACAACACGGCATGAAAGTGTCCATCACCGACACCCTGCCCGGAGAAGAAGCCGGCATTAAAAATGCGTCTATGATTATAGAAGGCCCGTACGCTTACGGATATTTAAAAGGCGAAAACGGCGTACACCGCCTGGTGCGCGTATCCCCTTTTGACGCCAATGCGCGGCGGCATACTTCTTTTGCGTCCGTGGACGTATTGCCGGATATTGAAGAAGACATCAATATAGAAATCCCGGAAAGTGACATTGAGCTGGAAACTTCCCGCGCCGGCGGGCATGGGGGGCAAAACGTAAACAAGGTGGAAACCGCCGTGCGCTTGCTGCACAAGCCTACGGGCATTGTGGTGTCTTGCCGCATAGAGCGCAGTCAGCTGCAAAACCGACAGACAGCTATGAAAATGTTAAAAGCGCGTTTGTATGAAATGGAAATGGACAAAAAACGCGCCGAAGCCGAAAAACGCTATGGACAAAAAGGCGAAATAGCCTGGGGACACCAAATCCGCTCTTACGTGTTTATGCCGTACCAGCTGGTCAAAGATTTGCGTACGGATTACGAAACTTCCAATATTACCGGCGTGATGGACGGGGATTTGGATCCGTTTATCTTTGCCTATTTGCGCCATGAAGCCGAGCGCAAAGCATGAGCGGGCTGTATATCCATATCCCGTTTTGCCGGCAGAAATGCCGTTATTGTGATTTCGCCTCTTTTGCGGGCGCGGAAGATTTGATAGACGAATATCTGGCCGTGCTGGAAAAAGAGGCTTCTTTGTGTCCTTCTTTTGCCGCGGACACCCTGTATATCGGCGGCGGTACGCCGAGCTTGCTTTCGGCGGCTCAGCTGGAAAAACTCTGCGGTCTGATTGCGCGGCGGTTTGCAGCGCTTGGCAGATTTCAGGAAAGCACGCTGGAAGCCAATCCTGAAAGCCTGACAAAAGAAAAACTGCGCCTGCTTAAAGAAGCGGGATTAAACCGTTTAAGTTTAGGCTTGCAAAGTTTTGACGACGATATTTTAAAGCGTATCGGCCGCGTGCATGACGTGAAAACTTTTTTATCCGCTTACGGGGCCGCGCGTGAGGCGGGTTTTAACAATATCAGCGTGGATTTGATAGCAGGTCTGCCAGGCCAGACGGAAAGGATGTTTTCAGAAGGTCTAAAAAAGCTGGCGGCTCTTAAACCGGAGCATATTTCCGTATACGGCCTGCAGGTGGAAGAAGGAACGCCGTTTTACAAAGGAGGAGTGCAGGCCGATGAGGATTTGCTGCGCGCGGAGCTGGAAGAAACACATCGGTTTTTGCAGTCGGCCGGATATGTGCATTATGAGATTTCCAATTTCGCCCTGCCCGGCCGAGAAAGCCGCCATAATATCAATTACTGGCAAAACGGAGAATACCTGGGCCTGGGCAGCGCCGCCGCATCGTATCTAAACGGCGAGCGGCGCAGTAATGTGCCTGACGTGCGGGAATACTTGCGCCGTATCGGCGCGGGGGAAAATCCGGTGGAATTTGCCGAACGCCTTACGGGCAAGGCCAAAGAAGGGGAAGCGGTTATGCTGGGGTTGCGTATGCTGGGCGGCGTGCGGCTTTCTGACGCACAAAAACGGCTTTTTGCAGGGGAAATACAGGACTTGGTCCGGCGCGGGCTTGTGGAGCAAAACGGGGATTTCATAAAATTAACTTTTGAAGGAATTTTCCTGGCCAACCAGGCTTTTATGGCTTTTGTCGGGCCGTTTGAGGAAGCATGCACTTAACCGCCTACCGTACCGCCGTTTTTAAAGAAGCAGAAGATCTGCCGTCTTTTATCCGCCGTTATATACCCGTGTTGAAAGAGGGAGATATTTTGGTGGTGTCTTCCAAACTGGTGTGTTTGTGGAAAGGGCTGTCCGTGCCGTATAAGAGCCGCAAACAAAAAGAAACGCTTATCCGGCGCGAGAGTGACGCTTTCCTGAAAACCAAACTGGCGTGGCTGACCGTTAAAAGCGGTATGGTGATGACTAATGCCGGGATAGACGAGTCCAACGCCAATGGCAAACTGCTTTTGCTGCCGCGCGATTTATATGCCTGTGCGGCGCAAATTCGCCGCGCGCTGTGCAAGGCTTACGGACTGAAAAAGTTGGGTGTCATTATTACCGACAGTATGATTTTGCCCCTGCGTGCCGGCGTCATCGGCGCAGCGGCGGCATATGCGGGCTTTAAAGGCGTGCGCGACGAGCGCGGCAAGAAAGACATTTTCGGCAAAAAACTGGAAATGACGTTTGTGAATTTGGCCGACGCTCTGGCCGCGGCGGCGGCGGTAAATATGGGAGAGCGCAACGAGCGCAAACCGCTCTGCCGCATAGAAGGCGCGCCGGTAAAATTTGTTTCCAAAACAAACGCGGCGGAAATTAGCTATCCGCCCGAGCAGGATTTATACGCGCCGCTTTTGAAAGCGGGCGGACTAACACAAAGGAGAAAGAAATGATTAAAAACATAGCCAGCGAATTTAAACAATTCGTCATGCGCGGAAACGTCATAGATATGGCCGTCGGTATCATTATCGGCGGTGCGTTTACGAAAATCGTCAATTCCATGGTGGCCGATATTTTAATGCCGCCGCTGGGGTTGTTGATGGGCCAGGTGGACTTTTCCAACTGGTTTGTGGTGATTAAAGAAGGCGCGGAAGCCGCCGGTCCGTACACCACGCTGGCCGCCGCGCAGGCCGCCGGAGCAACGACGCTGAACATCGGCAATTTGCTCAATGCGGTCATCAGCTTTCTGATTGTGGCTTTCTGTATTTTCATTCTGATTAAAGGGATTAACAAATTAAACCGCAAGAAAGAAGAAGCCGCCCCCGCGCCGACCACCAAGGAGTGCCCGCACTGCTTCAGCACCATTGACCTGCGCGCCACCAAATGCCCCAACTGCACGGCGGATTTGAGCAAATAAATCCGGGACTTTTATCCAAACGGAGCGGAACGGTTTGTTCCGCTCCGTCTTTTTATCAGCGCAGCCGGAATATTCCGGCTTTAGTAAGGTTTTTATTATATGCAGAACCCCCCGGCATGGCCGGGGGGATATATATCTTTTATGTGCCGCCCGAGTGTAAACCCGGGGTTGGGTTTATAAGAATTTATTTTTTCCGCGCGGGATTACCACAATGCCCGAAGGGTCGATATAGTAACGCTGGGCGTCTGCTTCCTGGTCCAAGCCGATGGTCTGCCTGGCCGGGATGACGTTAAAGCGGTCAATGATTACTTTTTTCAATTTGGCGCCCGCTTTAATTTCGCAGTTGTCCATAACCACACAGCCGTCCAGCTCTGCTCCTTCGTGCACGACCACGCTGCTGGACAGCACGCAGTTTTTGACTTTGGCCTTGGGATGGATGATGCATCCGTTGCTGATCATGCTGTTGGTCACCGTGCCGCCCAAGTATTTGGTGGGAGGAACGCGGTATGCGGTAGTGTTGATGGGCCAGTCCGGGTTATCCAAATCCAGCTTGGGCTTGGGGCCCAGTAAATCCATATTGGTCTGCCAGAAAGATTCTATGGTGCCCACATCGCGCCAGTAACCCTGTTCTTCATACGGCTTGGCCCCAGGGAGCACTTGGCTTTGGAAGTCATAGGCAAAAGTGCGGTGATCAGTCAGAATTTTGGGCAGGATGTGCTTGCCGAAGTCCAGCGCCGGCACGTCGCAAAAACGTTTTTGCAGCACCTGCAGCAGCACATCCGTGTTAAAAATATAATTGCCCATGGATGCAAATGCCGCTTTGGGGTTGCCGGGGATATGTTTGGGTTTTTGCGGTTTTTCGTCAAACTGGATGATGCGGTGATTGTCGTCCGTGGCCAGGATGCCGAAAGAAGAAGCGTCTTTGATGCTGACGGTGTTGGCCGCCACGGTAACGTCCGCTTTGTTTTTCAGGTGGAAATCAATCATTTGCCGCACGTCCATGCGGTAAATGTGGTCCGCGCCGAATACGGCCACCAAATCCGGTTCAAAATCCCGCACCAGGTTGATGTTCTGGCGCACCGAGTCGGCCGTACCGCGGTACCAAATTTCCCCCAGGCGCATCTGCGGCGGGACGCAAGTCAAAAAGTGGTCCGGTATCAACCCTTCCGTACGCCACGCCGTGCGCAGGTATTCAATCAGACTCTGAGACAAATACTGTACAAGCACATAGGAAGCAAATATCCCGGAGTTGACGAAGTTGGACAGCACAAAATCCACGATGCGGTATTTGCCGCCGAACGGCACCGAGGGTTTGGAGCGGTCCTTGGTCAGCGGATAGAGGCGTTCTCCTTTGCCGCCGGCCATAATCATGCCTAATACGCGCATAGGTGTTCAACTCTCCCTATTTTGTTAAGCCGCGCCCAGGGGCAGCTCTTTGTTTAAGGCTTCAAAGGCTTCCCAGGACCACGGCATTTTTTCTTTGAAAATCTGGGCAATGGCGTCTGCATAGACGCGTATTTCATACTGGGCGTGTCCGTCCGTGCGCAGCTGCAGGAAATTTAACAGACTTCTGGCGTTGACGCTCCAGTAAAATTGCGTGTACTGGCACACCGGCAGCACGCCGCGCGCCATTTCGCGCGCTACGCCGGAGGCAATCAGTTTGTTATATACGGCAAAAGAAGCTTCCACGCTGTCTTCATACAATTTGCGCAGGGCTTTGTCATCCAGCTGGGCTTCCACGGAGCCCTGGCGATTTTTAAAATCCTGCCCGCGGAAATGCGACGGGATATAAAATTCGTCTTTTACCTGCGTATAGCGCGCGCTGATTTCGTTAAAAGATCCCCAGCGGTGGCGCATCCACTGCCGCGCCACATAAATGGGGCAGCAAACGTGAAACTGGAAATAGCAGTGTTCAAAGGGGGTGTGGTGTTTGTGCTGCAGCAGGTATTTAATCAGGCCTTTGTCTTTTTCTTCGCCTTTGGTGGTGGCGCCGAAAGACACGCGGGCGGAACTGACTACGCGGTTATCCCCTCCCATAAAATCCACCAGCCGGATAAAACCTTTGTCCAACAAATGAATGGTGTTGTTATCGTTTTCCACGGTGTTTCTCCACAAAGGGCCCACGGCCCGAAATTTAACGGAAAATTTCCGTCAGTACGGTTTGTCCGCCGGACACTACCTGCGGGGCCAGTATGCCGCGCGCGGTGCAGTTGGTGTCATACAGGAAGCCGTTTAATTCCAGGGTTTCCCGCACGTCCAGCGTGCCGTTTTCATACGTCAGGAAATGAATTTTGCTGCTTTTATAAGAACCGAAGCTTTCCGACAAAATCCCCAATGCCGTTGTATTCTGCACGGCTGCCAGCGTGGCGCGCCCTGCCGGGCCATATGCCTGCACGGAGGGATAAAACGGGATGATGTCCTGCTTATATTTTACACGATTTGGAGCCGTTGCGAACAGATTGGGGCTGTCGGCGTATTTTCCGTTGTCCAGGCGCAGGCGCAGCTTGCCGGTGGAGGCGGTGTAAACCAGGTTTTCTTTTTCGGCGGTTTGTACGGGATAATAATTTACCCCCGTCAGCCAGCTGCCGCGCGGGTTGAACACGCTTTTGCCGATGGAGAAACGGCCTTTTTCATAAGTCAGCTCGCGTACGTCTCCGCCTTTGGCCCCGCCGACAAACGGTTTTTGGGCATAGATTTTTTTGTTTTCTCCGCAGCCCAGTTCTTTTACAAAATAAGGCAAAGAATCCAGTTCTTTAAATTTATTGTCCGAAACGTCAAAAACCAGCGTGGAAATTTTCTGTCGGCGGCTGTCATATACGGCGGCAAAAAGCTGGGCCTGCCCCGCACCCGTTACGTCCAATGCCGACAGCGTCAGCGGTTCTTTGCCGGACAGCTTTTTCTCGGCCAGTTGACGCAGAGCGCCGTTTTCTTCGGTGTATAGAAGCAGGTTTCCTTTCGTATCCAGCGCGGCAATTTCTTCCCCGGGCAGGGCGGACAAATCCGCTTTGACGGCGCTGACGATTTCACGCTGCAGCACGGGGTAGGTTTTTATTTTCCGGTTGGATACCAGCGCTTTTGCGGCGGGGGCGGCGTCTGTCGTGGCGGCCGGCACGGAAGAAACGGCGGCCGTCTGCTGCGCGGCGGTAATGACGGCTTCCTGTCCGGCGGTGTATTGGCCTTTTTCGGGCAGCTGTCCCACGGCGTAGAGGGGTTGCACTTCGATGATTTTCCCTTCCGGTGAATAGTGATAAATAAATCCCAAATCTTTGCCCGTTTTAGGGTTGGTCAGTTTTTCCTGTCCGGTAATAATTTTAAAAGTTTCTCCCACCGCTACGTTGCGGTTTAATTCGGAAGTGTCCAGGTACACTTTCAGGCCGTCTTGTTTGACGACGGTGACCTGCGCCGCGGCGCAAGGAATAAAGCCGGCCGCAAAGAGGGCCGCAAGCAGGAGTTTAAAGTTTATTTTCATATAATAATGATATAGCATTTTTGCCGGAGGCCGACAAATGAAAAATACCTTTGAAGACTTAAAGCGAACCATTGCCACGCTGCGCGGGCCGGACGGCTGCCCGTGGGATAAAAAGCAGACGCATGAAAGTTTAATCAAATGCCTGCAAAACGAAAGCCAGGAACTTATTGACGCCATTCATAATAAAGACGACGAAAATATGAAAGAGGAACTGGGCGATGTATTGCTGCAGGTGCTGATGCACGCGCAGATTGCGCAGGAAGAAGGTAAATTTACCATAGAGGACGTAATGGCTTATCTGGATGAAAAGTTGCACCGCCGCCACCCGCATGTGTTTGGCGACCACGCCAAGGCCGCCACGCCCGAAGAAGCCCTGAATTTATGGCGGGAAATGAAACAAAAGGAACGCGCGGGAAAATAGACGATTTTTGCGGTTTTGCGCACAGAACGCAAGACTCTCCGTTTTGGCTGCCGCGGCTATCATGAAGATTGTTGTTGGGACCGCGGAAATTTTCCGGCGAAAAAAACGACAAAGCCCGGGTCAAATCTCCGGCCGGGATGTCAGAAGCGATACTTTATTTTATAAGGGCTTGCCGGTGAAAGGTTTCTGTATCCTGTTTGCCGTAGCATTTGGGGAAGGGTTGTCTTCTGAAGCATATCATGAAATCATTTTAAATTTGTTGTAAAGCCTCCGCCTTTATGAAAATAAAAGCGGAGGAGATAGAGAAAGAAATTTGACATAAAAAAGACAGTTGTTTTTTGATGGGTTTTTCCTTAAGACAAACGCTGCGCCTTGACTCGTTTTTTTTTTTTGATACACTTTTCGCATTAAAAGTGAGAAAAACGCCGCATTTACCTTAATAGAGTTGTTAGTCGTTGTTTTAATCATCGGCATTTTGGCTGCCGTGGCCGTGCCTCAATATCAAAAGGCCGTGGAAAAAAGCCGTATTGTCCGTTTGCTGCCGCAGCTGCGTTCTTTAAAGGATCAGCTGGAAGTATATTACATGGCCAACGGAACCTATCCTGCCGATAATGCCATTGACACCACCGGCATAAGCATCAGCGGGTGTTCATATCTCAGCGACGGGATGTTTGACTGCGGGGACTATGGGTTTGATTATAACGGCTATCCCCCGCATGCAGAGCCTAACGTGGTGGCCTGCACGGGGAATGCCGCCTGCCAGAATCTTTCCGAAGAGGGGGAGAGCCGCACGAAGCTGAAATGGTATTTGGACCATACATCTGTGCAAAACAAGAAAGAGTGTGTCAGTAAAATAAGCGGTTTGTGCAATTCTCTGACGGGGACTTGGAATTAAGAGACGGAAATGTTTCTTGATGCCGGCCCGGGATTTTGTTTTGCTATATTTTATTTTTGCAGTACCGAAAAGAAAAGGAGCAAACAGTAGAAAAAGGGACAAACTGGCCGATGTTTTGGCATCCCCGAAGTATACGCGGCATACAATTTAAACAAATTTGTGGTATAATTTTTATATGCAAGAAATGAACGCTCTTAAACGCAATCTATCTATTATGCATATTTCCTTTATCCTAATTACGTGGGTAAAGGGTGTTTGCGTTTGCGAGCGTGCGGTATGTTAACAGACTGAATTTTATTT
>CALUXH010000016.1 GCA_944324695.1 uncultured Elusimicrobiales bacterium
ACCGGGCGCACTTTTAATGCCCTCTTCGTCTATCGGTTAGGACGTCGGATTTTCAATCCGAAAAGAGGAGTTCGATTCTCCTAGAGGGCGCCATTTAAACCACGCTATAAAGCGTGGTTTTTTTATGTGCTTCTTCGGGGAAAACAAAGTCCTTGCCCCGAATAATTTTATTACGGTAGTAAAAAATGTAGTAAATTTAAAAATTCCCCGCCGCGGCGGGGAATTTGGCGGTCAGTCAAAGCGTTTAACGCGGCGGTGACAATACGGCTGCGTTCCTTTGCGTTCATAATAATGTTGGTGATAATCTTCCGCCGGCCAAAATTCCGTCAGGGGCAGCACCTGCGTCACTACGTCCAGTCCCTTTTCGCGCAGCAGCCGGATCAGCTTTTCGGCGCATTCTTTTTGTTCCGAATCGGCGTAAAATACGGCGGAGCGATACTGGGCCCCCGTGTCCGGCCCCTGCCCGTCGGCCTGCGTCGGGTCGTGGATTTCAAAAAACAGCTTGGCCAGTGTTTCATAATCCGTTTGCGAAGGGTCAAATAAAATACGCACCGCCTCATAATGCCCCGTTTCCCCGCGGCAGACCTGTTCGTAAGTTGGGTGTTCGGTTTCCCCGCCGGTATAGCCGCTTTGTACGTCCAGCACTCCGGGGGCCTGGTTCATTAAATATTCTATTCCCCAAAAGCAGCCCCCCGCAAATACGGCATATTGCGTTTCTCCGGAATAAGGCTTTGGTGGCGGGAATACGACCGGGGCCGGCGAAAAGGGCCTTCTGTGGGAGGAGGCATTTTCCGGTAACGGGACAAAGTCCAGCGAAACGGAGTTGACGCAATGGCGCGTATCGGTGGGGGTAAACCCTTCCCCTTCAAATACATGCCCCAAATGGCCGCCGCACCGGGCGCAGATGATTTCTGTCCGCACGCCGTCTGCATCGGGGACGCAGAGTACTGCCCCCGGGATGGCCCGGTCAAAGCTCGGCCAGCCGCAGCCGGCATTGAATTTGTGTTTAGAGCGGTAAAGCGGGGCCCCGCAGCGGCGGCATATATACGTTCCCTTTTCCGTATGGTGGCAAAATTTACCGGAAAAAGGAGGTTCCGTGGCTTTGTATAAAATGACGTCTTCTTCTTTGGGCGTTAGTTTCCTCATAGCGTTATGGTAGCACTTGACCCCACCTGTACGCAATGAAAAAAAAAGATAAGAATTCTGCCGCAGAACTCCACCATCCCTCCGGAAATGGCTATCCTCATAGCGTGCAATAGCGGGGAAAAGAGAAAGGGAATAAAAACCCCCGCCGGAAAGCGGGGGATAGTTATTTGCTTAACAAGACAATCAACCACCGGTGGACGGCGTATTGGTCGGCGCGGCGCAAGCAGTGGTGCCGCCGTCACTGCAACAAGCACCCGTGGTAGAGTCCAAACCGCAGTATTCAGCGCAGATGGCCGCATCTTCGGTAGAGGTACCCGGCGTGCAGGTTACTTTGTTGCTCTGATAGTAGCGGCTCAAACTATATGTGTACTGATTATTGTTGACACGGTAGGCCGTTACTTGGCCGTTATTTAAACCAAGGCCCGTACCGCCCGTACCGCCCTGCGCCAACGTGATGGCGAAACCGTTGCCACAGCCAGCAACCGTTCCGGCGGCCGTAACGGCCGAGGCCGGATTCGTGCCCTTGCTGCAGAACGTCTTTACCGCTTCAGACGTAGGGGACACATCCAGGCCGCTGAACATTTTGGCATAGCTGCCCGTTTTCATCCAGCGTCTCTGCTGCGCCTGGGAAATGCTGCCCAGCAGCGTATCCGCTTCCGCCATGCGGGCGCGTTCAACCGACTTAAAATAAGCCGGCAGGGCCATAGCGGCCAAGATGCCGATGATTAACACAACCACCAGCAGTTCAACCAGGGTAAAACCCTTCTTATTCATAAAACCTCCTACAGTTTTATTGAGATAGAAGTCGTAGCCTGTGGGCTACCTCATTAGTTTAGCAGTAATGTTTTAGAAAATCAAGTATTTTTTTAAAAATATTCCTGTACCGTGCCGGGCGCTTTACCTGCGGGCATTTTTAGCTTGGCAAAACACATGGGAATTTTGAAAGGGGCTTGCGGTTTTTCTTTGGTATTCATTTAAAAATAAAAAAGCCCCGGGGGTTCGCCGGGGCCGCAAAAAGAAGGGGCGGGAAGGGAATGTTAATTGGAAGCTTCTGCCGCCATGGGGTTGTCCGTAAGTTCGTCGGCCGTATCCACGCCCATATAGTCCATGCACATTTCTATGTCTTTTTGATTGGTCCAGTCCGGCACGCAGACGGTAATATTGCTGTCAAACGGCCTGATCAGGGAGTAGGAGTATCCCCCGTGCCCCACGCGTTTGGCTACGGCAAACCAGCGGTTTGTGGCGTCCGTTTCAAAGGAAATGGCAAACCCGGCATTCGGCGTGCCGGACAGCATGCCGCCTCGCGTATAGAAAATAGTATTTTCCAAACCGTTGGAATAGTCGTTTGTGGCTTTGGCTTCGCGCACCATGACCGGGGCAGAATCCAGCTTATGCCAGGCGCGCGTGTAGTGTTGGGAACGCAGAAAAACATGTTCCTGTGCCGGGATGGCCGAACCGATGACCGTGTCGGCCTCTGCAATGCGCATGCGCTCTATAAAACGGCCGTAATAGCTGACGGATATGGCGGCCAGAATGCCTATAATCAATACGCAAATGGCCAGTTCAGTCACCGTAAAACCCTTTTTATATACATATCTTTTCATATATATTCCTTGTGTTTTAATTTCCCGGCAACTAAAAACGCTGCCCGACCTGTCCGTACGGTTGCGGCGATAAGGGGCAAAGCTGCTGCGCGGAATTATAGGCCGCCTTTAATAAATTCGGACACGCCGCCCATTACCATATCCACGGACATAAGCACCAGGATCATGCCGGTCAGGCGTTCTATGGCAATCAGGCCCCTTTTGCCCAGCAGTTTGCTAATAGGGAAAGACAGCATTAACACCGCCGAATTAATGGCAGAGGCCACCAATACTGCAGAGAGCGTAATAAGTTTGTTTGGCTGCTGGGCCGATAAAATCATGACGATGGACAGAACCGCCGGCCCCGCTACCAGCGGGATGGCCAGCGGTACGATAAAAGGCTCTTCTTCTTTGGGGTTGGCATGTGTTTCGTCTTCGTTGTTAAATACCAGTTTCATGGATATAATAAAAAGGATAATGCCTCCGGCAATACTCATGGAAAAAGAATGTATGCCAAACATGTGCAGGAACCATTTCCCAAAATACAGAAAAGCCAGCGTAATGCCCAGTGCAATAGCCAGCTCCCGGATAAGCACGGTCTTCCTTCGTTCCGGCGCCACTTTTTTCAGCGCGGAAATAAAAAGGGGAATGTTTCCAAAAGGATCCATGACCAGGCACAGCGTAATAACAGAAGAAAAGAAAAAGTCCATAATAGCTCCTTAAACAGACACGGCCGATTTTGTGCGGCGCAATTTCGGTTGGATATCCATAGTATAGCAAAATCTTTCCGCGCCGGGTGGCCTTTGCGGTAAATATATGTGCTCTTGAAAGGGATTTTGTACAATAATACGTATGCTCAGGTACCCGCAGAACAATTTTTGGAATATCGTCAAATGGTTTTTCCTGGCCACCTGTATCGGAGTGGCGGTGGGCGCGCTGGATGCGGTGTTTTTGAAAACATTGGACGCGGCCATTCTCTGGCGCAATCAGTTCTCTCTGTATTTTCTGGGGTTGCCGTTTTTCCTCTATGTAATATGGTTGCTTTCGCGCCGCGTGGCCCCGCAGGCGCAGGACTATTCCACCGATGCGGTTATTCGCCGCATCAATGCATATCAGCCCGTAGGACTGGCCTCGGCGTTTAAATCGTTGGCATTATCTGTTTTGACTATGGCGGTGGGCGGTTCGGCCGGCAAAGAGGCCCCGTGTGCCGATGCCGGGGCCGGGGTCGCTTCCGCTTTGGGGCGTTTGCTGCGCGTCAGCCCGCAGTCTTTGCGCAAAATGATGATTTGCGGCGTCAGCGCGGGGTTCGCCGGGGTGTTCGGCGTGCCGATATCGGGGGCATTGTTCGGGCTGGAAGTGTTGTGGGTGGGGTATATTTTTTATGATGCGATGTTCCCGGCGTTTATAGCCGGCATTACCGCGTTTCAGGTAACTACGTGGCTGGGGGTGGACTATATTTATCATCCCATGAATTTTGCCCCGGTGTTTGCGGAGCAGTTTTTTCTGAAAGTGGTTTTGGCCGGTCTGTTTTTTGGCATGGTGTCGGTCATGTTTACGGAAGTGATGAAATGCGCCAAAGTCGTCTTCCGTTATATTACTCTGCGCACCTCGCCTTTCTGGCGTTGTTTTATCGGCGGAGCCATATTGGCGGCGGTGGGGCTTTTGACCTCGCCGCTGTATTTGGGGCTGGGGCTGGACGGCTTTAACGGCGTCTTGGCCGGCGGGGAGCTGCATTCCCCTTTTGGCTTTTTAATTAAAAGTTTTACTACGGCTGTTACATTCGCCGCCGGAGGCGTGGGCGGAGTCATCACTCCCATTTTCTTTGTGGGGGCGCAGGCCGGGGCGACGCTGGCGGAAGTGTTCGGCATGGATCCGGCCACCATGGCGGCGCTGGGCCTGGTGGCTGTGCTGGCGGGGACGGCCAATACGCCGCTTTCGGCCAGCATTATGGCTATAGAGCTGTTCGGGGCGGAAATTGCCCCGTACGCCGCCGTGGCGTGCGTCATCAGCTTTTTGTTGACGGGGCGGCAGAGCGTATTCAGCAGCCAGTTCATTTCGTTTGATAAAGAAAGTGAAGGAGAGCATGTCTCTCCGTTGGATTCTCCAGATAAAATCCGCAGAATGACCGGACGGAAAGGTTTATTGTTGAGGACTTTTAAAGATATGTCCAGGCATTTAATCCCGCGATTTGATGACGAAAACAAGAAATCCTAAAACCCCGTCTTCGGCGGGGTTTTTGTTTGTTGCATCAAGAAAACCGCCGGCCGGGCCGGTGGTTCGGTAAGGTGCTGCCGTTCCCGAGAGAGTGTAAATAAATTGCCTGCGGCAGCAGGCAATTTAACAAAAGGAGGCCGCCATGGCGGCGTGAGACGCAGCGTTTAATCTTCAAAGTCCGTTTCTTCGGCTTCCAGCTCGCGGGCAAATTGCCCCCATTGTTCGCGCGGTGCTTCCAGTTTAAGCGACAGGCCCGTATCAGAATACTCCGTATAAGGTTTGTCCGCCAAAATGTTTTGGTCCAGTTTGATTTCCATAAAAAAGGGCGTTTGCCCAGGCATTTCGCCGCGGCAGGCGCAGCCCAGCGCGTTTTTGGGCGCCATAAAAACCGACACTTTCGGCTCCAGCATAATCCAATTGTCCGGTTGGCCGTTGGCCAGTACGTTTAAAATGAATGCGGACAGATACGGCGCCTGCGCGTCTTTAAGCGCGACGAATTTTTCCGCAAATTCGTCGGAAAAAAGCGGCGTGTCCTTGTAGTACAGGCCGATTTCGTATTCCACGCAGGGCTCTTCGCTTCCGTCGTCATACCAACGCGAAACGGGGGTAATGTCCAGCTCCAAACCTTCTTTTCCGTATTTAATGTGTGCCATAATTTCCTCAAGTGTCAAATTAGTTGTTTAAAAGCCGCTTTTTTTGTGGAAAAATTATCCAAAAGCAAGTAAGGACGGCAAAAAAATGCCTGCTTTACAGCCGCTTTACCGTTTATTATACCGAAAAACGCAATTTAACGCCAAAGGGAGGCAATAATGAAAAAAATTATCAGCGTTTTGACCGCCGTCAGTAAAGATGCGGCGGATTTTAAAGCCTGCGTCAAGGCAAAATATCCCGCCCGTCTGGGGGAAATTGCCTGAATATGACGGCGGGGTTTTTCTTCCCGGCCCGGTAAAGCCTCTTTATCTGTAAACGCCGCCCCGGTTTTCGGGGCGGCGTTTTGGCGGGAAAAGAAACGGAAGGGGAGGGATTCGAACCCTCGGTAGAGTTGCCCCTACATCAGTTTTCAAGACTGACGCCTTAAACCGCTCGGCCACCCTTCCCTGTTTATGTATTTTAGTAATTTCACCCCGTTTGTGGAAAGAGGTATGCGGTGGGGGATTTCGCGGCGGGATGAAACTGCTATAATACATATAAGAGGTGTAGTATGCCAGAACCGACGATTGTATACCGTTTTAAAAACGGTTTGTATATCAATTTGACCAACCGCTGTCCCAATTTGTGCGCTTTTTGCATTAAAACCAAGTGGCATATGCAGTTTGACGGGCACAATTTGGATTTGGCCGGTAAAGAGCCTTCCGCCAGGGAAGTGCTGGCCGTGCTGGATAGAGAATTGACTTCAGGCTCCTCCGTGGAAGAAGTGGTTTTCTGCGGCTATGGGGAGCCGACCATGCGCCTGGACGCCGTGCTGGAAATCGGCCGCGCGCTGAAGGCGGCGCAGGCGGAGGGCAAATATCCGGCTTTTTCCATTCGTCTTAATACCAACGGTTTGGGCGATTTAATTAATAAACGGAACATTGTTCCCGAGTTGAAAACCGCCGTGGACAAAGTCTATGTCAGTCTAAACGCCCAGAATGAGCAGTTGTGGCGCAAAATCGTGCGTCCCGCTCCGGGATACGAAAACGGTTTCCCCGCGGTGCTGGAATTTATTAAATCCTGTGCGGGAGCCGGCTTTGCGCGCGTGGCTGCCAGCTGCGTGGAAAACACCGGCGCAGACCCCGCCGCCGTGGCGGCTTTGGCCCGTTCCTGCGGGGCGGAATTCCACGGGAGGGAATATCTGGATGAACACTAAAAAACCCGGCGCTTTATTTGTGGTGTTTTTACTCCTGTTGTGCGCGGGACTGACGTGGTTTTTTATTGCGGGGGAAGATTATTATGATTACGCTTCCGGCGCGATAGAAGGCTCCGCGCAGGCCGCCCCGCTGGATAAAGACGCCATTGTCAGTCTGTCCAAAGCGCCCAAAGAAAAATTTAATACCGAGATTAAATTCCGCAATTTTTTTATTACCGCGCCGGGAGCCAAAAAAGTGGAGTTGCTGGCCGACTTTAACGGCTGGGGAAAAACCCCCATTGAGCTGAAAGCGTATAAAAAGGGTTACTTTGAAACATCCCTGGCTTTGTCTGCCGGAGAGTATAAATACGTGTTTTTGGTGGACGGCAAAGAAGTGCCGGATCCGACCAATACCGACCGGGTGGAAGAAAACGGTCATACGGTGTGCATTAAAACGGTGAGATAATGAAAGAAAAAGTATTGCATACTTCTTCCCCGCGGCAAACGCAGGAACTGGCCCGGCGTTTTGCTTCGCTGCTGCGCGGGGGAGAAATCGTGTTTTTGCGCGGGCCCATCGGCGCGGGCAAGACCGTGTTTGTCAAAGGCGTGGCCGAAGCAATGGGCCTGAAAAGTTCTCCCACCAGCGCCAGTTTCAGTCTGATGAAGCGTTACCAAAAGGGCAAAAAGACGCTGTATCATATAGATCTGTTCCGCTTGAGCGAGGGGGAAGTGTTCAATCTGGGGTTTGAAGAAATGCTGGAAGATGAAACGGCCGTTATTTTGGCCGAATGGCCGGATCCGCTGGCGCAAATGATGCCGCAGGACCGGCTGGAAATGGATTTTGTGCTGGAGGGCGGGGATAAGCGGCGTATTATATTGCGCGCCGGCGGAGCCGTGTCCCTCGCACTGGCGGAGGATTTATGCAAATAACCATGGGAATGGACAGCTCCGGGCCGACGCTTCTGGTTTGCGCCTCAGACGGGGAAAAAACTTGGTCTTTGCACCACACGGGCATAAAACAGGAACAGTTCCTGCTGCCGTTGGTGGAGAAGCTGCTGGGCAAAGGCGGTGCGGAGCTCAAAGACGTAAAGAAAATTTTTATCGTGCGCGGTCCGGGCCGCTTTACGGGCATACGCATTTCGCTGACGTTTGCCTCTATGTTGCAGTCTTTAAACAAAACGGAAGTTTGCGGGGCGACGTTGTTTGAAATCCTCCGCCGTCAGGTGGAGGCTTCGCGGGCGTTTGCAGGGTGGAAAAAGGAAAACCCTTCCGGTGTCCTGGCGGTAGTTCTGCATGCCTTTCGGGAAGAATATTTTTTGCAGTTTTTTGACGGAAAGAATGAAGGACCCGTCTGGCTGTCCAAAGAACAGCTGCTGGAGCGCTTAGCCCAACGGCAAGAGCCTTTATACTGCGCCGGGACGGACAAAGAGGGCGTTTCTCTGGTGGAATTGCTGGGTGATGCATACCGCCTGGCTCCCATGGCCGACAGTCATGTGCGTCCGCAGACGTTATTGGAGATGGCCGCCCATCCCGCTTATAAAAAAGACGCGCTGGAGCCTTTGTATTTAAAACCCGCGCGGTTTGAGCTGGGCCGATGATTTTGCGACGCGCCATGCCTGCCGACGTTTCCGCGCTGGCGCGGGTGGAAAGCACCCGCCCGCAGGCTGCCGGCTGGGGACGAAGCGGTTTTGAAAGTGAACTGGCGCAGCCCTGCGCACAGATTTGGTGCGCCTGTGAAGAAGAAAAAATAATCGGTTTTGCTGCCCTGCGCGCCGCGGCGGGAAATGCGGAAGTCTTAAATGTGGCCGTCCTGCCGGACTGCGGTGGAAAGGGCGTCGGTTTTGCGCTGTTGTCCCACGCTTTGGAGAAATTAAAAAAGAGCGGTTCCTGGCGCATAAGTCTGGAGGCGGCGCAGGATAACGGGCCCGCGCTGGCCCTGTACCGCAAGGCGGGATTTACGCCGCTTGGGCGGAGGAAAGATTTTTACGGGCCGGGCCGGGATGCGGTGGTGTTGGGGGTGGAAATATGAAAAAAATTTTATGCTTGCTGTTGGCCTGTTGTGCCTGTACGGGCATTGCCAAGGATTTGCCCCTGAGCAAAGAAGGACGGGAAGAATCCGCTCTGTATATGGATTTTATGCATGCGGTACAGGCGGAACTGAGGGGCGAAGCCAATGCCTGCGCTTATTACCGCAAAGCCCTTTCCCGCGCGCCGCAGAGCAAATATTTGCGCCGTATTTTGACGTTATGCGCCGTGGCGGAGGGAGATATGGCCGCGGCGGACGGCTATTCGTCTTATATTGAGGAGGGGGAAAACGACGCGGAAGACTTGGCCGTATATGCCTTTTACAACTGGCGCAAAGGGGAGCTGGCCCGTGCCCAGCAATATTATGAACAGGCGCTTGAAAAATCCCCGGATGATTTGCGTGTTTTGTATCAGTATGTTTTGCTGCTTACCTATATAGATCCGGACCGCGCCGCTGAAAAACTGCAGGAACACAAGGCCAATTACCCTTCCATTTCCCAGGCTATTGACTATGAAATAGGCAATATTTACCGACGCAAAGGCCAACCGCTTAAAGCCTTGCAATATTATAACTCCGCCACCCAAACGGACCCCGAATATGCAGAACCTTATTTGGCCCGGGCGGAAATGTATGAGAGGGCTTCGCAGTATTTTTTAATGCTGCATGAACTGGAAGAATTGGAAAAAACCGGTTATACAAGCGCAGGCATGTATTCGCGCATGGCGGCCGTGTATGTGCTTGTTAAAGACGACGCCCGCGCCCGCGCCTATTTTTTAAAGGCCAAAGCGCTGGACAGCGGGGATATTCCGGCGGGGTACTTTCTGGCTCTGTATGCCGAGCAGGAAGGGGATTTTGCCTCCGCCGCGCGGTATTTGCGCGAAACGGCGGATTTTGACGAAGACGCTGGAAAGTGGGTTCAAGCGGCTTTCTATGAACAACAGTCCGGTGATATGCCCCGCGCGCTGGATACCTTAAAAGAAGCCTACAAACGTTTTGACAAAAATGTGGAAGTCGGTTATTTTTATGCCTTGGCCCTGCAGGATGCCGGGCGCTACCGCCGCGCCGCGCGCGTATTGAAAGGCATTCTGAAAACCAATCCCGATTATGAGCAAGCCCGCCTGGCCTATGCTTTTGCGCTGGAAAGCCTGCATAAATATAAAGACATGGAAGAACAGTTGCATATGGTGCTGGAGCAGAATCCCCGCAATGCGGCGGCTTATAATTTATTGGGTTACAGCCTGGCGCAGCGCAACAAGCGGCTGGATGAGGCGGAAAGAATGGTGTCTCAGGCCCTTTCCCTAAGCCCGGGCGACCGCGCGTTTGCCGATTCGCTGGCTTGGGTATATTACCGCAAAGGGGAATATCAAAAAGCCCTGGATTTATTGGAAGGGCTGGATGATGAATTTATAAACGCCAATGCCGACGTGTCTTACCATTTGGGGGCGGTATACGCCGCGCTGGGACGGATGCAGCAGGCCCTGCCGTATTTGCAGCGTGCCGCACCGCAAATAAAGGACGCCGCCAAGATGCTAAAGCGCCTGTCCAAAACCAAATAGGCCTTTTGTTCGGTTGCGGGATATAAACAGATTTGATAACATAAAAGTTCAGAAGATTATGGACGCAAACACTACAACAAGCAGTATCAGCCGTTTATTGCCGCCGGACCGTATTTTTATGGTACGGGGGCAGCCTGCCAAGGCCGAGGTTATCAAGCGCCTGGTGCAGGCCGTATGCAAGAATGAACCCGCCCTGAATGCAGGCGAAGTGCTCGCGCAGGTGCTTAAACGCGAGGAAGGCATCAGCACCACGCTGGACACGGGGCTGAGCATTCCGCATGCGCGTTTGGAAGAGCTGGACGGATTTAAAGCCGCATTGGCCGTTTTGCCTTCCGGCATAGAAGAGCCCGCCGGTCCTCATTTGGAAATCAAGGCTATGTTTTTGTTTCTTTCTCCGGCCAAGCAGGCTTTTTTCCAGCAGCATTTGCAGATTTTGGCCTCTCTGGCCGAAGTCTTTAAGCCGGATTTTATTGCTTCTTTGGCTTCCTGCCGTGATGCGCAGGAAGCGGCGCAAAAAATAGCTTCCGAAGAATAATCGTTATGACCTCCACTCCTGACCGATCGGACAGTAAGAGCCCGCTCCGCGTAAAAAAAGTCATCGTGCTGACTACCGCCATGTTGACTTTTATTCCTTTTTGGAAAGCGGCCGCCATCGTGTTGTGCGATTTCGGTTCCAGCGCCTTTTATGCCGGCGGTATCGCCATGCGTGCGTTCGGGCCGGCGTTTCCGTGGTTTATTTTGGCGGTTATGCTTTTTGCCGGCGTGTTGCTGGCGGTGTATGTGGAGTCCTGCTCCCTGTTTGTGCGCGGCGGGGTATATAAAGTCGTTCGCGACGGGCTGGGGGACAACGCCGCCAAATTTGCCGCCTCAGCCATGGCTTTTGATTTTCTGCTGACGGGGCCCATCAGTTCGGTAACGGCCGGTCATTATTTGTCGGGTTTGGTCAATTCCTTTTTGCTTCAGTTCGGGGCGGGGTTTGAAATCCCCGAAAAAGGTTTTTCCGTAGTATTTGCCTTGCTGGTAACGGCCTATTTCTGGCGGCAGAATGTAAAAGGAATCGAGGAGTCCAGCGGCAAAAGCGCCAAAATTATTGCTTTTTCGCTGGCGGTGTGCTTTTTGCTGGCTATTTGGTCCTTTATTACCATAGGCTTGCGCGGCGTGCAATGGCCGCCGTTTACGCTGCAGTTTTCACCGGAATCTTTGGGCTGGCTGGAAGGCCTGGACTGGCACAAAGCCATAGGCGCTTTGGGAATGATGATTGCGTTTGGGCACAGCGTGCTGGCTCTTTCGGGGCTGGAGACTCTGTCGCAGGTGTACCGCGAAATCGAATATCCCAAACCCCAGAACCTCAAAAAAGCGGCCTGGCTGATTTTTGCTTTTGCCCTGCTTTTTACCGGGGGGCTGACTTTTCTGTCCGCGCTGGTTATTCCCCAGGAATTAATTGCCGGAAAATATAATGAAAATCTGCTTTCCGGTTTGGCCATGTCTTTGGCCGGGCCGAGTTTCTTAAAACTTATTATGCAGACGCTGGTGGTGGTGGCGGGCGTGGTGATGCTTTCCGGAGCGGTCAATACCGCGCTTATCGGAGCCAATGCACTGCTTAACCGCGTAGCGGAAGACGGCATTTTGACGGATTGGTTCCGTAAAATTCATCGTAAATACGGTACCACTTATCACATTATTAATATAGTGGCCGCCTGTCAGGCCGCGGTGATTTTGGTTTCCCGCGGGGACGTTTATCTGCTGGGCGAGGCTTATGCATTCGGCGTAATGTGGTGCTTTGTGCTGGAAACGGGTTCTATTATTATGCTGCGTTTTAAACGTGCGGGCGAAAAACGTGACTTTATGTTTCCGTTCAATATTAAATATGAAAATTATTATATACCCGTCGGCATGAGTTTGGTGTTTCTGTTTTTGTTGGGCGTGGCATTGGTAAACTTGCTGACCAAACAGATTTCCACGGTGTCGGGTATTTGTTTTACGGCGTTTTTGTTTACGGTGTTTAAAATTTCCGAACGTTTGAACGCTAAAAAAGCAAATACCATGTTTGAAGAAGGCTACCGCGAGCGCATGAATATCGCGTCCGCTTCGGATTTGCATGATATCGTAAAAGAAATAGACAAGCCCAACCGCGTGTTGGTGGCGGTAAAAGACCCGGACAATTTATATCATCTGGAAGATGTGCTCAGCACGGTTAACGCCGATGATACGGAAGTGATTGTTTTGTACGCCAAACCCGTGGAAAACGTCCTGCTTCGTCAGGATATGCGCAGTAACGCCGCCGACGAAAACGAAATTTTTACGCAGGTGATTTTCCTGGCGGAAAAATATGGTCTGCCCGTGGTGCCGGTCATGGTGCAGTCCAATGACGCTTTTTATGCCATGGCGCAGGTGGCTGCGGCGGTGGACGCCAAAGAAAT
>CALUXH010000017.1 GCA_944324695.1 uncultured Elusimicrobiales bacterium
GCGGAAGGCGAGTTTTTCCCCAAAGAAAAACCCGACTACAACGCCAGCCTGGTGGTGCTGACCCCCAACGAAACTTCCACGGGTACGCAAATCCCCAACGAATACCTGGAAGAGGCGTGGCGCGCCAAAGGCAAAAACACTTTGATTGCCTGGGACTGCACGTCCTGCGCCGGCGGCCGTCTGCTGCCGCAAAACCAATTTGACGTCATGGTTTTCTCCATGCAAAAATGCTTTGGCGTAGGCGGCGGGAGCAGCGTGATTATTATGAGCCCCGCGGCGGTCAAACGCATAGAAGAAGCCAAAAAATACCGCCGCATTCCTTACTCTTTGGACCTGACCGAAGCCGTCAAAAAAGCGCAGGAAAAAGCCCAAACCGTCAACACCCCCTCCACCACCAACATATGGATGTTTAACGAAGCGTGCAAATGGATGAACGAAAACGGAGGATTAAAAGCCATGGACGCGCTGTGCCGTACGCATTACGATTACCTGATGAAATGGGTCAGCGGCACCGACTGGCTGGCCCCGCTGATTAAAGACGAAGCGCACCGTTCCTACACCACACTGACGCTGGAAATCACGGACCCGAAAATAGACTGCGCCGAAATCAGCAAAGCCTTAAAAGCCACCGGCCTGCCGAATTTGCAGGACGGAATTAAAAAATATTCTTCCGTCAAACAGAACTCGCTGCGCATTGCCTGCTTCCCGTTTGTGGACATTCACGGCACGCAGCAGTATGAAAAACTCACCAAAGCGGTGGACGCCATTGTGGCGGCCCTGCGCAAGGAGGCCAAATGAACATTTTAATTGCGGATAAATTCCCCTCCCGCTGGGCCGAAGAGTTGGCCAAACAGGGACATAAAATTACTTCCGACCCGTCTTTAGACGAAAACTCCCTGGTCACAGCTATAGCGGACCATGAAATATTAATCGTGCGCAGCACCAAAGTACCCGCCGCCGTTATAGACGCTGGCAAAAAATTAAAACTCATTATCCGCGCCGGAGCGGGCACCAACACCATAGACGTTAAACACGCCGCCGAAAAAGGCGTGGCCGTCTGTAACTGCCCGGGCACCAATTCCATAGCGGTGGCGGAACTGACCCTGGGGCTTATTTTAGCCCTGGACCGGCGCATTTACCACAACACCAAAGACCTGCGCGAAGGCAAATGGAACAAAAGCGAATACGGCAAAGCCAAAGGCCTTTACGGACGCACGCTGGGCATTATCGGGCTGGGCGCCATCGGCAAAGAAGTGGCCAAACGGGCCGAAGCCTTCGGCATGAATGTGGCGGCCTATGACCCCAATGACAAGGCCGATGATTTCCGGGCCGCCGGCGTAACGCCGGAGCCGGATATTTACACGCTGGCCGGCATGTCTGACGTTATTACCGTACACATCCCCGAAACCCCTCAGACCAAAGGCCTGTTTAACAAAAAGTTTTTTGACGCCATGAAAGACGGGGCCATTTTTATCAACGCCGCGCGCGGCGGGCTGGTGGTGGCCAAAGACTTGGCAGAGGCCGTCAAAACAAAAGGCATTAAAGCGGGCTTGGACGTGTACGAAACCGAACCCAAGGCCACCGACACAGCCTTTGATTACACTCCATACGTAGGAGCGGAAAACCTCTATGGTACGCACCATATCGGCGCCAGTACGGATCAAGCGCAGGACGCCGTGGCGGAATGTACGGTGCAAATCATTAATGAATACGTCGCAACGGGCAAATTTCTGCATAAGGTGAACTAATATGGCTACCGTAAAACCTTTCCGGGGGTACCGCCCAGACGGCCGCGCCGCACAGGTGGCGTGCCCGCCTTATGACGTGATTAACTCGCGCGAAGCGCGCGAAATGGCCCGTGGCAATCCGCTCTCTTTCCTGCATGTGGAAAAGCCGGAAATTGACCTGCCCGAAGACGTGGATTTATATGACGCGCAGGTATATGCCAAAGGCCGCGAAAACCTGGATAAATTCATAGAACGCGGCATTTTAAAACAGGACAGCAAACCCTGCTTTTACATTTACGCGCAAACCATGGACGGCCGCACGCAGTATGGCCTGGTAGGCATCGTCAGCGCGGAAGAATACGACAAAGGCATTATCCGCAAACACGAACTGACGCGCAAGGATAAAGAGGAAGACCGCACCCGCCACATCGATACGTTAAACGCCACCACGGGCCCCGTCTTTCTGACCTATCCGGACCAAAAACCCATGGATGAGCTGGTGCAGAAAATCGTACAGCACACCCCCGCTTACGACTTCATTACTCCCGACGGCATAGGCCATACGCTGTGGGTCATGGACGACGATAAAGACATCGCCTCCGTGCGTAAAATATTTGACGCTCTTCCCGTGCTGTATATTGCCGACGGCCATCACCGTTCCGCCTCCGCCGCCAATGTGGCGCGCAAACGCAAAGCGGAAAACCCGCACCACACGGGACAGGAAAACTACAACTTCTTCTTGGCCGTTATTTTCCCGGCCGGACAACTGTATGTGATGGATTACAACCGGCTGGTGAAAGACTTAAACGGCTTGAGTGAAGATGAGTTTCTCAAAAAAATAGCCGAAAAATTTGACGTGCAACCCACCGGCAAAGCACACCCCGAAAAACGCCATGAATTCGGCATGTATTTAGAAGGCAAATGGTACACGCTGACAGCTAAAGCGGGCAGTTTTGACGAGGCCGACCCCGTGGCGGCATTGGACGTGAGCATTTTGCAAAACAACCTGCTCGCGCCCGTGCTGGGCATAGGGGACCCGCGCACGGACAAACGCATTCATTTCGTCGGCGGTATACGCGGCCTGAAAGAATTGGAAAAGCGCGTAAACTCCGGCAAATACAAGGTGGCGTTCTCCATGTACCCCACTTCCATGGAAGAGCTGATGAAAGTGGCCGACGCCAACCTGATTATGCCTCCCAAATCTACGTGGTTTGAACCCAAGCTGCGCAGCGGGCTGGTAACATATAAATTCTAGCGCGAAGAAGGCTACAGCAAAATCCCCGCCTTTCGGCGGGGATTTTAATGTCTATAAACTTACTTCGGCAACGCAGGCAATTATTTCTGCTCCGGCGCGGCGGGCGCAGGCTGTTCCTGCTGCGTATTTTCCTGCGGCGTTTCAAACAAAGGTCCGCAAGCGCAGCCGGTTTGCGTTTCGCCTTCGGCGCAGTTGCGCGCCATTTCAGCCTGGCAGGTGGCGCCGGCGGCATCATCGGCCGCTTGGGCGGCAGGCTCCTGGTGCGCCTGCGGTTGGGCCGCGTTTACATTCTCGGAAGAAGCATGATTTTCCGTCTGAGAGGGATCATTGACGGGAGCGTCTGCAGGCTGCTGCTCAGCGGCGGCAGAAGGCTGTTCAACGTTCTGCATAGCCGGGGCTTCTACAGCCGCGGGCTGTACAATTTCCGCCACGGTTTCAGTTACTTCCGTGCCGGCGGCATCTTGGTTTACGGTCGTTTCCGTCAGCACCACCGCCGCGGCTTCGGCGGCCGGAGCGGACACGGACCGGGTTTCTTTCTGCACGGGCTGGTCGGCCGGGCGCGGACGCAGGGTCACTTTGCGCCACTGGCCTTCGCCTTCGGAGACGGTAATGACAAACTCGTTGTTTTCCGCGGCGCGGTGTATATAGCGGCGCAGCTGCGCGCTCATCGGGCGGAAGCGGTATACGCTGTAGCCGTTTTTAATCTGGTTGATGCCGTATTCCAAATCGGCGTTGATTTTGTCTTCGGCTTTGCGCCAGTAATTCTGCGTATCGGCAATGACGGAAATCGGCTTGTCAAAATGCCGGCTGACGCTTAACGTGGCCAAATACTGCAAAGACTCCAGCGTTTTGCCTTCTTTGCCGATGACGATGGCCGGATGGTCGCAGTCAAACGTCAGCAGAATGCGCTGTTGTTTTTCATCCCACCAGGCGTTTAAATTTTCCACTTTCACGCCCATATGCTCCAATACATTGGCCAAATAGTCTTTGGCCTCTTGCAACGGAGCTTTAAGGAAATCGGGGATAACGGCGTTTTGGATTTCCTGGCTGGGCAAAAGCTGCGCCTCATTGGTTTTGGGGGCTTTGTCTTCACTGCGCCGCGCGCCGTAAGCGCGGCGGCCGCCGCGTTTAATCTCGCGCACGCCCGATTCTTCGCTCTTGCGGGAGCGGGAAGAAGAACGCCCGCCGCGGCCGCGGCCGGAAGAAGAACGTTTTTTCTTGGGCACGTCCATATAAATTTGGGAATCCAGATTGTCGGACACCCAGCGTTTTTGGCGCAGCTCCACCACGGCCGGACGCGCACCGATGCCCAAAAACCCTTTGCGCGGGTTTTCCAGCACGGTCACTTCCACCTGGTCACGGCGCAAACCCATTTTTTTCAGGCCTTTTTCAATGGCTTGTGCAACTTCTTTGGCTTCTACTTTTACTTTGTGCGGCATAAAAACTCCTTATTTCGCATTGGCGATTTTTTTGTTGGCCAGAGTCTGAATACCAAAGGTAATCAGACTGTTGGTCAGCCAGTACAACACCAGGCCGGACGGAAAGTTCATAAACAACAGCGTAAAAATAAGCGGCATGTATTTAAACATGGCGGCCTGGGCGGGGTCCATGCCGGCGGGCATGGCCGAACGCTGTTGGAAAAACATCACGGCGCCCATCAAAATGGGCAATATGTAATACGGGTCTTTGGAAGAAAGATCCGTAATCCACCAAATAAACTTCGCCCCGTGCAAAGACCACGACGTGCGCAGCGCGTTAAACAGCGCCAGAAAAATAGGCAACTGAATCAGCAGCGGCAAACAGCCCGAGAGCGGATTGATGCCGTGCTTTTGGTACAGCGCCAGCATTTCGCGGTTGAGCGCCTCCGGATTGCCTTTATATTTGTCCTGCAGGCGTTTCATTTCCGGCTGCACCTTGCGCATTTGCGCGCTGGATTTAAGCGACATCAGCGTGAACTTGAACAGGATTAACTGCAAAAGCACCGTCAGCATAATAATGGCCACGCCGTAGTTGCCCGTCCAGCTGTAGAACAGCTCCAGCACATTGCGCGCCAAACGGCCCAACGCGCCGAAAAAGCCGAACTCTATGCTGCGGCCCAAATGGTACGGCATTTTTTCAAAAGCCTGGTAATCTTTGGGGCCGAAATAAAAATCCGACTCCAGCGTTATGGACGCCTGAGGCCCAAGCTCCCGTGCGGGCACGTTGATTTGCAATTGCGGTCCCGTCACTTCTCCTTCGCCAAACAGGCCCCACAGGCGTTTGCGCGTGGTAACGACCCGCTTGTCCGTCTCCAGGGTGCCGGCGGTCCAATTTTGCGGAATGAGCACGCTTAAAAAGTAGCGGTTCTGCACGCCGGCCCAAATCCAGTCTTTGCCGGAGGCGGGAGAGTCCTCGCTGTCGGTAAACTTGACCAACGTCGGGTTCTTTTTGCCGGGTTCCTGCGTCAGATAGACGGCTTTGCTTTCGCGTTCATTGTCGGAAAGCTCGCTTTTGGTGGTGGAAAGCCCCGGGCCGAAGTTAAAGTCAAAAGCCGGCAGGGCCACCTCATGTTCATTTTTGTTGTTAAACGTCAGGAACAGATTGTTTATGCCGTTTTCATTAAAACGGTAGGTCTTGCTGATTTCCACACCCGCGGAAGGCCGGGCGGTGAAGGTGATGGAATCTTTGGTGCGCCGCGCTTCGGCAAAATCCAGCTGCGGCAAAGTGGCGAAATAGCCTTCGCCCGTATACGGGGTCAGATCCAAATCCCCCGTTACGTCGCGGAACAGATAGGTTTTAATGCCCGCGCCTTTGGAAGAAAAGGTAATTTGCGCGCTCGGAGCGTCAAAAGTAATCAGTTCTTCCGGCAGGGCGGCGGCCACGGTTTTGGAAACGGCGGCCGGAACTGCGGCCGTTTGGGCGGACAGGGCCAGATCTTCCTGGGCCTGCGCCAGCTGCTGCTCGGCGGCCTGCTGTTCTTTCTGCATGCGCGGGATAACGACGAACTGATTATATCCCGTCAGCACCAGCAAAAACAACAAAGCCGCGAGTAAAAAATTTCGGTTCATAAAATCCTCTGAATCAGCCGCCTGATGCGGCGGACTTCTTCAGCGGGCTTTCACGACGCGGAAAAACGGGCTTTTAAGGAACGGGGTCGTAACCGCCCGCGTGAAAAGGGTGGCATTTGCCCAGCCTGCGGGCCGAAAGCCACACCCCCTTAAAAACCCCGTATTTGGTTATTGCCTCTTTGGCGTATTGGCTGCAAGTGGGCGTAAAACGGCACGCCCCGCGCGGCCCCAGAAGCGGCCGCACCAGCAGCATAAAAATATTCAGCGAAAAAAGCAGAACCTTTCTGCCTGCCAGCGAAATTTTATTCATGTGTTTGCGCGGGACCTTGACCCGCGGGGGCCGGCGTCAGGCCGGCCTGCCGGCACAGGCTTAAAACGGCGTTTTCCGCCGCGTCGGCCGTGGCCAGACATTCGCTGTCGCGGGGGCTGAACACATAGTCCACCCCGCTTTGCAATCTTTCCCGGTTCAGTCGG
>CALUXH010000018.1 GCA_944324695.1 uncultured Elusimicrobiales bacterium
GATAAATTTTGTTTATGAACAAAATTTATCAAAAAATGTATCTGACAAAAAAAAGCCGCTCTAAAGGCGTTTTAAGCGGCTTTATTGATAACGTTATTCTGAGAAGTTTTTACTCAGAATCTCATCCTTATTCTGTAAAACGGGCCGGTTTTACGCTGATTGAACTGTTGGTCGTGGTGCTGATTATCGGCATATTGGCGGCCATTGCCTTGCCGCAATATGAACGTGCTGTGGAACGGGCCCGTGCAGCTGAAGCAATTATGACACTTAATGACTGGTGGAAGCAATATCTCCTGTGTTATTTGGAGCAAAATCCACAGGACTGTGATAGGGGGAAAAGTTTTGATTACTATAATGTTCCTCCTCCCGGTGTTAGACTGTCTAACGATTGCTATAAAACCCAATATTGGTACTATTGTCCGCCCACCCGATCAGATATGACGGCTTATCGGATTTCTTCCGACAGTACAGACGATTCTCCATACAGAAATTCTTCCGGGAGTTTGACCATGTGGGGATATGGATGGGGTAAAGATCAAAAAGAGTGTGCCGGAACAATTACTTGCAGTTCCGGCCAAGATGAAAACTTTTGTCGAAAACTTGGTTTTACAGTCCGAAGTACTTCCAATTGTAGCGGTAAGGGCTGGATGCAGCCTTAATCCTTAAAAAGTAATATTTATTTGGGCTGATATGTTTTCTTTTTGGAAATGACCTTGGTTTTTGGCGCCGTCAGGCCTGGCGGCAGCTGCATACCGTGGGCTTTGCAAAAAGCGTCGGCCTCCGCCAGCTCCGCTTTTAAATATTTGCCCGTGTAGGAAGCGGGACAGGCGGCTACATCGCGCGGAGTGCCGGCGCAGACGATCTGCCCGCCTTTGTCGCCTCCTTCGGGGCCCAGGTCTATGACCCAGTCCGCCGTTTTTATCACGTCCAAGTTGTGCTCAATAATCAGCACCGTGTTGCCGCGGTCGGCCAGCCCATGCAGGACGTTTAAAAGTTTGTCAATGTCGGCAAAGTGCAGGCCGGTGGTGGGTTCGTCCAAAATATACAGCGTGCGCCCCGTGCCCTTGCGCGAGAGTTCGTCTGCCAGTTTGACGCGCTGCGCCTCCCCGCCGGAAAGCGTGGTGGCGGCTTGGCCCAGTTTTATATAGCCCAGCCCCACGTCGTTTAAAGTCTGCAGGTAGCGTTTGATTTTAGGAATGGTGTCAAAAAATTCCAGCGCCTGCGCCACGCTCATATCCAGCACGTCGGCGATGTTTTTGCCTTTAAACGTCACCTGCAGGGTATCTTCGTTAAAGCGTTTGCCGTTGCATTCTTCGCATTTGACGTAAATGTCGGGCAGGAACTGCATTTGGATTTTCAAAATGCCGTCGCCCTGGCATTTCTCGCAGCGGCCGCCTTTGACGTTAAACGAAAAACGCCCCGCCTTGTAGCCGCGCCGCTTGGCCTCCGGCATTTGCGCAAACAGTTCGCGTATATGCGTAAACAGGCCGATGTAGGTGGCCGGGTTGGAGCGCGGCGTTTTGCCGATGGGGGCCTGGTCCACGATAATGACTTTGTCTATATTTTCCAGCCCTTTTATGGCTTTATGTTCGCCGGGCACGTCTTTGGCGCGGTAAAATTTTTGCGCCAGGGCTTTGTATAAAATCTGGTGCACCAGCGTACTCTTGCCGCTGCCGGACACGCCGGTTACGCATACCATTTTGCCCAAAGGAATTTTAACGTCAATGTTTTTGAGGTTAAACTGCTTCGCGCCCAGTATTTCTATATATTTGCCGCTGCCTTTGCGCAGGACGGCGGGAGGCAGAATGCAGCGGCGGCCGTTAAGGTAGGAAGCCGTCAGAGAGTTGGGGTCTTTTAAAAATTCTTTCGTCGGGCCCTGCGCCACGATTTGCCCGCCGTGTTCGCCGGCGGCCGGTCCCAGCTCCACCACCCAGTCAGAGGCTAAAATGGTGTCTTTGTCATGCTCTACGATGATGAGCGTATTGTCCAGGTCGCGCAATTCTTTGAGGGTGGCAATCAGGCGGTCATTGTCGCGCGAATGCAGGCCGATGGTCGGTTCGTCCAGCACATACAGCACGCCCGTGAGGCCGGAGCCTATTTGCGTGGCCAGGTGAATGCGCTGGGACTCCCCGCCCGAAAGCGTTTGGCTTTTGCGCTCCAGCGTCAGGTATGAAAGGCCCACGCTGTTTAAAAATTCCAGCCGCGCTTTGATTTCTTTCAGCACGTCTTTGGCAATGATTTTTTCTTTCTCGTCCAGTTCCAGCTGATTAAAAAATTCTTTCGCCACCGACACTTGCATCGCGCCGATTTGCGCAATGTTTTTTCCGCCCACATACACCGCCAGCGCTTCGGGTTTTAAGCGTTTGCCTTCACAGACGGGGCAGGTGATTTCACGCATAAAGCGGTTGTATACTTCTTCTTTGACAAATTCGCTTTCGCTTTCGTCGTGGCGGCGTTTTAGATTGGTAATGACTCCTTCAAAATGCTGGTCCGTGCCGGAAATGACCGACGTATAATGCGCGTCGCCCGAGCCGTAGAGCAGCAGGTCCCGCTGGGCTTTGGACAATTTGTTCCACGGCGTGTTCATATTGATTTTGGCGCGGCGGCAGACCTGTTTTAAAATATCGTAATAGTACCCGCTCCAGGACGTTTTCCAGCGGTGCGTGCGCGTGGTGACGGGGTTGTCCCACGCGGCGATGGCGCCTTCGTTAATGGACAGGCCCGGGTCCGGCACGACCAAATCTTCGGCGATTTGTATTTTAATGCCCAGCCCGTTGCATTCGGGGCAGGCTCCGTACGGAGAGTTAAAAGAAAACAGCCGCGGCTCCAGCTCCGAAAAGCCGATGCCGCAGTGCGCGCAGGCGTTGCTTTCGCTGTAAGTAAATTCCAGCGGTTTTTCGCCTTCCGTTTCCTGCACGGTCACCAATCCCTTGGAATATTTTAACGCCAGTTCCAAAGATTCCACCATGCGTTCGCGCTCAAATTCGTCCACATAAATTTCGTCGGCCAGCAACTCAATGGTGTGTTTTTTGTACCGCTCCAGGGTCGGCGGGGTGTCCAGGCTGCAAATGGTGCCGTCCACGCGCGCTTTGACGTAGCCTTCTTTTTTAAGCCGCGTAAAAAGCTCCTCATACGTGCCGGCGCGCCCGCGCACGACGGGGGAAAAAACATATACATTCTTGTCTTTAAATTTTTTCAACATGTCCGCGGCGATGCCCTGCACGCTCCAGCTTTCCACGGGGCGGCCGCATTGGGGGCAGTGGCGTTTGCCCACGCGGGCAAACAACAGACGCAGATAATCGTAAATTTCCGTCACCGTGGCCACGGTGGAGCGGGGGTTTTTGGAGGGGTTCCTTTGTTCAATGGATATGGCGGGCGAGAGACCGGAAATGTGTTCCACGTCCGGCTTTTCCATCAGTTCCAAAAATTGCCGCGCATAGGCGGACATGCTTTCCACATACCGCCGCTGCCCTTCGGCGTAAATGGTGTCAAAGGCCAGCGAGCTTTTGCCGCTGCCCGACAGTCCGGTAACCACCACCATCTTGTCTTTGGGCAGTTCCACCGTAACATTTTTTAAATTGTGTCCCTTGGCGCCGATGACTTTAATACTTTTCATGTAAACACCTTTTCCGGCCGCACAAGGCGGCCTTTTTTGTTAAACTCTTTTTATAAATTATATAATTTATAAAACCCGGCGGGAGGCTGTTGCCTCCGTTTAAGTGTGGGCATTATGAAAAAAAGCGTCAAATTTTTAATTTATGCGGTGGGGATTCTTCTTTCCGTAGGGATTATCGCCTTGCTGGTATACCAGGGCAAGGACAGCATTGTCAAAATCTGGCAGGAAGTGCAGACGCGCTATTTGCTGCTTTCTCTGCTTTCCTCCGCATTGATTTACGTGGCCATGGGCATGAGCCTTTATGAAGTGCTGCGCATTATGGGCCGGCGCATTAACAAAGGGGCGGCCATCGGCATTGCGCTGGTGTCCACCACGGTCAATTATGTGGTGTCTTCTCTGGGGGTCAGCGGTTTTGCCCTGCGCGCTCATCTGCTCAACCGCCGCCGCGTGCCTTTCGGCATGTGCGTGACGGCCAGCATTGTCATCAGCGTGCTGTTGTATTTTGTACTGGCGTTTATCATTTTGCAGGGTTCGGTGCTGATGTTTTTCAATTCTTCGGCCACCACCATGCAGCTGCTGAAAAATTTTTCCCTGATTTTACTGATGTGTGCCGTATGCGTGTTTATTACGGCGTTTTTGTTTAACAATGAGTGGCGTTCGCGCTGGGTGCGCAAAATTTTCCGCCTGCTTAATAAAATTCTCTTTCACGTGTTCCGCGCGCTTATTCCCAAAGGACGCTATGACGATTTTGTGGACCAGCTGGACGAAGGCATAGACCTGATACACAAGAAAAAGAAAAAACTGACCTGGACAATTGTTTACGTCTGTGCGGACTGGCTGTTTACGATTTTGGTCCTGTATTTCGCTTTCCGCGCCGTCGGCGTGCATATTTCGGCGGGCGTGCTGGTGGCGGGGTTTGCCGTGGGCATGGTGACTACGTTAATCCCTATACTGCCCGGCGGCCTGGGCGCCATGGAACTGGCCATGACCGCCGTGTTTGCCCAAATGGGCATAGACTGGGATGCGGCTTTAATGGCTACGCTGATTTACCGCGTGGTGTATTATATTTTGCCCGGCATTGTAAGCATTTTCATTTACTGGGGGCTGCAATTGTCGCAAACGCCGAGCAAAGCCAAAAAACTGACAGAGGTGCCTTTTTATGAAGGAAAGCATTGATAAATTAACGCCCAAAACCGCTCCGAGCGCTTTTGTGCACAAAAGCGCGGTGGTGGCCGGTGCGGTAACGCTGGGGGAAAACGTGTCCGTCTGGCCCTGTGCGGTGCTGCGCGGGGACATAGCCGAAATTATCATCGGTGCGGACAGCAACATTCAGGACAATGCCTGCGTGCACGTCAATTATGACTGCCCGGCCGTTATAGGCAAAGGCGTCAGCGTCGGGCACGGGGCGATTGTCCACGGCAGCAAAATAGGGGACAACTGCCTCATCGGCATGAACGCCGTGGTATTGGAAAGTGAAATAGGTCCCAACTGTCTCATCGGCGCGGGGGCGGTGGTGACGGCGGGGAAAAACATTCCCGCGGGTTCGCTGGTCATGGGGGTTCCCGCCAAAGTGGTGCGCGAACTGAGCGAAGACGAAATAAACGGTATTTTGCGCAATGCCCACGAATATGTGCGCCTGGCGCGGGAATTTAAAGATAAATCGGAAGAATTGGCATGAAAAAAGTGGTTTTGATTGAAGATTCCAAAAGTCTGGCCGGAGCCCTGACGGGCGCGCTGGAGCTGGAAGGCGTTCAGACCGTTTGGGCGGCCGACGGCGTGCAGGGCGTGGCGGCGGCGCGCAAAGAGAAACCGGATTTGATTTTGCTGGATTTAATGCTGCCCAAGCTCAGCGGTTTTGAAGTGTGCAAAATGCTGAAAACCCATGATTTGACCTGGCGCATTCCCGTGGTCATTATGTCCACGCTGACCGACCCCGAAAGCCGCGACCGCGCCAAAGAAGCCGGGGCGGATTATTTCATTGCCAAACCCTATGACCTGGCCGCCACGCTGGCCGAAATTAAAAAATACTTAAAAATATAAGGATACTATGCCCGCTAAAAAAATAAATACCGAAAAATTACAGGCCCTGCTGGATGAAAAACCGTCCCAGGTACTGGCCGCTTTAAAAAATAAAAAGAATTTGGACGCGGGGGCTTTGTTCCTGCTGGGCGAAGCGCACCGCCTGCTGGGCTCTTTTCGCCCCGCCATTGAAACCTATGCCAAGGCGCTCAAAGTCACGTTAAACGCCGAGGAGCGCATGGATATTCTGCTGGCCATGGCCGCGTGCTACCGCACGTTGGGCGTTTCTTCGGCGGCGTATGAACTGGCCGATGACGCGCTGAACATGGCCAAAGAAATGGAATATGACGAATACGTCGTGCGCGCCATGCAGGAAATGGGCATGGCCCTGCGCGCCTGGGGTCGCTTGGACGAAGCGCTGGATTTGCTGGACGCGGTGCTTTCGGCCTATACGCAGCAGAAAGACTGGGCCGGCATGAGCTTTATTTGCTGGGCCAAAGGCGGCATTTACCGTTTAAAAGGCCTGCTGACCGAAGGCATAGCGCAGTTTAAACTGGCGGCCAAATACGCCAAAAAATCCGGCGATGACATTACCCTGGCCTACGCCTACTGCGGGCTGGCCGGCATCAGCCGCATTGCCGGTAAAATTGACGACTGCGTAAAAAATTATAAACTGGCTGAAAAAATTTTTAATAAAACCGAAGACTTGTTCGGCAAAGCCTATACCAATTGCGGCATGGCCAACGGCTTGCGCCAGCAGGGAAAATACGACGAAGCCCTGCGCCACTATAACAAGGCCGACGCGCTGTACAGCGGTATTGGCGACAAGGTGGATTTGGGCTTTGTCAAATGGGGCCGCGCCGATATTTTAAAACGCCGCAACAAGCTGCCGCAGGCATTGG
>CALUXH010000019.1 GCA_944324695.1 uncultured Elusimicrobiales bacterium
TTGCGTTTTGGGTCGGCGGAAACAAAAAACCCCGTCTTTTCAGACGGGGTTTCGGTTAAATGATCGGTTATCCGAATATCGTTACTTTGAGCCAGTAGGCCGCCGCGGCTATGGCCGCCGCCGCGGGGATGGTTACAAACCAGGCCCACACAATGCGGTTGGCTACGCCCCAGCGTACGCTGGAAAGACGGCGCAGAGAGCCCACGCCGACGATAGCGCCGGTGATGGTATGCGTCGTGCTCACGGGCACGCCCAGAGAGGAGGCGATGAACAGCGAAATGGCCGAACCGGACTCGGCGCAGAAGCCGTCCACCGGGCGCAGGCGCGTGATTTTTTGCCCCATGGTTTTCACGATACGCCAGCCGCCGGACAGCGTGCCCAGGGCAATGGCGGAGTGGCACATTAATACCACGCTTAACGGGACAATAAATTCACCCTGTGCCACCAGGTGGAGTTCATGATGGGTAAGCAGGAAGTCCCGTATAGGAGCCGCCTCTTGCCCCGCCAATCCGCCCAGCAGCAGCATGCTGATGATACCCATGGTTTTTTGGGCATCGTTTCCGCCGTGGCCCAAACTGTACGCCGCTGCGGAGAAAAGCTGCCCGATGCGGAATACATGGTCCACTTTGAAGGGATTCGTTTTGCGGAACAGGTTAAATACGATAATACCGATGGTCAGGCTCAAAATAAACCCCAACAGCGGAGATACAAATATGAACAGCACGGTCTTAATAATACCGCTGGCCACCAGACCGCTGGTGCCTCCGGCTTTTACCAGACCCGCGCCGATCAGGCCTCCTATAAGCGCATGGGAGGAGCTGGAAGGCAGCCCCCACCACCACGTTAAGATGTTCCAGGCGCAGGCGCCGCACAGCGCGCCGAACACCAAGTTGGCATCCACAATGCTGATATCCACGATGCCGCTGCCGATGGTTTTGGCCACGCCGGTATGAAATATCAAAAAGGCGACGAAGTTGAAAAACGCCGCCCAGGCCACCGCCATTTTGGGCGAGAGCACGCGTGTGGATACGACGGTCGCCACGGAGTTGGCCGCGTCGTGGAAACCGTTGAGGTAGTCAAAAAACAACGCCAATACAATCAGTAAAATAATCCAGGTCATAGGCTTAATTGTTCTTTACCAGGATAGATTCCACCACATTGGCCGTATGTTCGCAGTAGTCGGCCACGTTTTCCGCTTCTTCATACAGTTCTTTCTGTTTGATAATCATAATCGGATCTTTTTCTTTTTCAAACAGGTCGGAGATGGCCTCGTCGCGGATGACGTCTGCCTCATTTTCCAGGCGGTTGATTTCCACACATTGTATCAGGGTTTCTTTCATCATCTTTTTATTGCGCAGGGCGGCCAGGGCTTTTTGTAAAGCTTTGGTGGACTGGGCCAGTACCGCCGCCAGCTTTTTGGAATGTTCCGTCGGTTTGTTTATTTTGTAGAGGCAGAAGCGGTTGGTAATCATATAAATGCCGTCTACGATGTCATCCATATGATTGGCCAGCGCCATAATGTCTTCGCGGTCAAAAGGGGTGATAAAGGTTTCGTTTAACGTATTGATAATGGTGTGCGTCAATTCATCTCCGTAATGTTCTCTCTCGTGCATAGCGCGTACGTTTTCCGGGGTAAAAGCGGACTCATCCACGAGCTTTTTGTAAAATTCCGCCGTGTTAACCAGGTTTTCGGCCTGTTTGTCAAACAAGTCAAAGAATTTGGCTTCTTTTGGCATGAACATATGTTGTTTTTCCTCCGTAAGGATGTGTTTCTTCTCTAAAATAAGCCCCGTGCCGGAACGGCACGGGGCGGGGTATTATTGTTTTTGTTTCAAAGCTTCCGGCAGGTTTACGGCGGCGTTTACAAGGAACGGTTTTCTTTTCACCTCTTCCATAAATGCCTCGTCACGTAAACTGTTGCGGTAATCTTTATCTTCAAAAATATAATGGAACTTGGTGTAAACGTCATACGTGCCGGCCTGCAAAGCCACGATGTCCTGCACGCCGACGATTTCCTCGTCCGTCGGTACCACAAAAATCTTTACTTTGGAGCCGTCCGCCGAAATGCAGCTTTCGGCATTTTTGGTTACGGCGTCGCGGTTCTTGTCTTCGTCCAACACGATGCCGTAATTTTCCAGCCCTTCCACGGCTTTGCCGCGGATAACCGGGCTCCTTTCGCCCACGCCGGCGGTGAATACAATGGCGTCCACGCGGCCCAGTGCGGCCATGTAAGAACCGATGTATTTTTTAATGCGGTAACTTTCCATGGCAATGGCCAGCTTGCACAGCTCGTCGCCTTTTTTGGCGTTTTCCACGATGTCGCGCCGGTCGGCAAAGCGGCCGCCCGTAATGGCTTTCACGCCGCTTTCGCGGTTTAAAATGCGGTACATTTCATCAGGGCTCATATTGAGCTTTTTCATCATGTGAAAGCAAATAGAGGGGTCAATATCGCCGCTGCGCGTGCCCATAATAAGGCCTTCCAGCGGGGTCAGCCCCATGCTGGTGTCGTAGCACTGGCCGTTTTTGACGGCGGTGCAGCTGGCGCCGTTGCCGATGTGGCAAATAATGGTGTTGGTATCTTCCACCGGTTTGCCCAGCAATACGGCGGCGCGGCGGGAGCAGTATAGCGCCGAGGAGCCGTGCGCACCGAAGCGGCGCATGCTGTAATCGGTGTACCAGCTGCGCGGCAGGGCATACATATAAGACGAAGCCGGCATAGTCTGGTGAAAAGCGGTATCCATGACGCATACGTGCATGACGTCTGGCAGAATGGACATGGCGGCCTCAATGCCCATGATGTGCGCCGGATTGTGCAGTGGGGCCAAATCGGCGATGTTTTTCAGCTCGTCAATGACGGCTTGGTCCGCCACGACGGATTTGGTAAATTTGCCTCCGTGCACGATACGGTGCCCGACGGCGGAAATCATTTTAATGTTTTCAATAACGCCGTGCTCTTTGCTGGTCAGCGTATCAATAACCAGGTTAATGGCGTCTTTGTGGTTTTTGCAGTCGTGTTTTAGTTCAAAGGCTTCTTTGCCCGGGCGTTCGTGAGTAATAAATGAACCGGCGATGCCGACGCGTTCGACGCTGCCGGCGGCCAGGCTGCGTTTTTTGTCCCAGTCGTAAACGCTGTATTTTACGGACGAACTGCCGCAGTTTAAGAAAAGTATAATCATGTGGTCCTCTGTCAAAATCTTACTTCGGAAATGGATAAATGCTAAACTTCCTTGTAACTATTCTAACAAATTATTATATGCTGGAAAAGAGGAGTTTGCGTATTTTTGCGGTTTTTGTTAGTATGAAAAAAACCGGACGGGGAATAAGTTTATGAAGAAAATATGTTTTATCACATTGGCGTTAGTCTGTGCTTTGGCAGCAATAGCCGCCGTGCGGCTAAGCGGCCCGGGAGCAATACATAATATGGCCGGCACTCCGGGTAAACGCGGTTATAGCGGGGATAAGGAAGATGCGTTATATGCCCGCTTGTCCAACCCCATGGGAATAGCTTTGGACCGGTGGAATAATATTTATATAGCAGATACCCGCAACCATCGCGTAAGGCGCATTGATGTACGCAGCGGGGATATAGACACCGTAGCCGGTACCGGGAAGCCCGGCTTTACCAATGACGGCGGTTCGGGCGAGCAGGCCGCTTTAAACGGGCCGACGGCGCTGGCTTTTGACAAGATAGGCAATTTGTATATCGCGGATACGGGCAACCAGCGCATCCGCCTGCTGGATATACGGGGCCATTTGCATACGGTGGCGGGTAATGGCCGGCGCGGCTATGAAGGGGAAGGTTCCCGGGCGCTTGTATCGGCGCTGAATAATCCTACCGGCATAGCCATCAGCCGGGCGGGGGAACTGTATATCGCAGATACCGGCAATAACCGTATCCGTAAAGTAGACCGGACAACAGGCATATTAAAAACCGTGGCGGGTGACGGGGAAAGACGCGATAACGGCGACTGGGGCCGTGCCGTTGCTATCAGCCTGAACCGGCCGACGGCCATCATGTTTGACAAGCATGATAATTTATACATTGCCGATACGGGCAATCATAAAATCCGCTTTGTGGATCACCAAAATGAACGAATTTTGACACTGGGAGGGAATGGCCGCGCAGGATACGAAGGGGATAATTCCGGTTTTGCTTCGGATGCCAGCTTCAATGAACCGACGGGGTTGGCGCTGGATCGTTTTGGCCGCGTCTACGTGGCGGATACGGGCAATCAGCGCATCCGCCGTATTACGGTGGATTTGCATAACCAGCGAACAGGAGTGGAGACTGTGGCCGGTACTGGAAAACGCGGGTATAACGGCTCAGATATAAATGCGTGGGATGCGCAGCTGGCATATCCAGGCGCACTGGCCATTAATCCGTATGATATGCTATATTTTGTAGATACGGGCAACCAGTTGGTGCGGCGTGTGGAAGGGGTTTCTTTGATAAGGGCACCAAGCAGCTACACTTCTTTTGTGCAGGCTCCAAAAGAAACGGACAGCCGCAGCTTTTATGAGGTGCTTTTTAAGCAGGAGGCCAAAGAAGGCGCGGCCTGATTTCCTCCGGGCTTCCCGGAGGTTTGATAAATGATGCTCACGGGCGGGGGTTCGGCCCCCGCTTATTTTAATGATGTTATCTTGTCTTATCGGTTGTTTTTTTGTTGAATTTTGCTGTTAAAACCGCATATCCTTGACCCGTTTTTTTTTTTTGATACCCTGTACATAGGAAAAATAAAAATCTGTTATGACGTTGTTTAGCCCATTTAACGGGCCGTGTAGAGGTAAAAATGAAAAAAGGATTTACGCTCATTGAACTTTTGGTCGTGGTGCTGATTATAGGTATTTTGGCGGCAGTGGCGCTGCCACAGTATGAAATAGCAGTAGAGAAAGCTCGTACGGCCGAGCCGATGATTGTGCTGCGTAATATGCGTGATGCGCAGGAGCTGCATTACCTGGCAAACGGCAGCTATGCCGGCGCATGGGAAGAATTGGAGATACAAAAACCGGATGACAGCAAGTTTTGGCGTTACCAACTTTCTTCCGATGGAACAAGTATATCAGCTC
>CALUXH010000020.1 GCA_944324695.1 uncultured Elusimicrobiales bacterium
GCATTCCCAATCTGCCCAACGAACATATCCCCGTGGGAACTTCGGACGCGGACAATCCGGAATATCTGCCCTGCACCATTCCCCTGCCCAAATTTGATTTTAAACCGCTGGACCACCAGGCGGTAGGTGAAAAGCTGGGTATTTTGGATTTCGCCGCTGCGGCTACGCTGTCCGGCAGCCGTTTTGCTTTATATAAAGGCGACGGCGCACGGCTGGAACGCGCCATTATCGCGTTTATGCTGGATATGCACGCGCGCAAAGGCTACACTGAAATTTTGCCGCCCGTTATCGTCAATGAAGAAATTTTATACGGCACCGGCCAGCTGCCCAAATTCCGCGAGGATATGTATGAGCTGGCGGGCGAACCGAAACAATTTTTGATTTCCACGGCGGAAATCCCGCTGACCAATTTAAACCGCGGCCGCGTCATTGCCGAGGCCGAACTGCCCATTAAACTGACCGCTTATACGCCGTGCTTCCGCAAAGAGTCCGGCACCTACGGCAAAGATACGCGCGGGCTGATCCGCAACCACCAGTTTAACAAGGTGGAACTGGTCATGATTTCCAAGCCGGAAAACTCCTACCAAATGCTGGAAATTATGGTCTCTGACGCGCAGGAAGTGCTCAAAGAGCTGGGTCTGCCGTACCATGTGGTGGAACTGTGCTCGGGCGATATCGGTTTTTCATCTGCCAAAACCTATGATATAGAAGTTTGGATGCCCAGCGAAAACCGCTTCCGCGAGATTTCTTCCTGCTCCAACTGCCTGGACTTCCAGGCGCGGCGCATGGGCCTGCGTTACAAAAACGCGCAGGGCAAGCTGGAATATGTACATACGTTAAACGGCAGCGGGCTGGCCGTGGGCCGCACCTTTGCCGCCATATTGGAAAACTTCCAGCAGGCAGACGGCTCGGTCATTATCCCGCCGGCTTTGCGTCCGTACTTCGGCAAAGATAAAATAGAGGCCAAAAAATAATGAAAAAACTTTTCGCTTTACTAACCGCGATGCTGTTTACCGCGGCGGGGGCGGTGCCCGCGCGCGCGGAAATCAAACTGCCGCCCGATGTGATGGAATACGCCACCGTGGGCATTAACGGCGTGTACAGCCTGGATTTTGAGCTGGCGCAGGAAAATATAGAAAAAGTTTTTGCCCTGTATCCCGATCATCCGTTTGCGCATTTCGGCAATGCCATGATAGCCTGGAGCCGCTACGAATACGAATTTGAAACCAGCGACGACAAACAGCGTAAAGTGTTTGAAAAAACGCTGGACGATTCCATAGACGGCATCAAACGCTGGATGAAGAAAAACCCCGACGATCCCAACGCCTATATGGGTATCGGCGCGCTGTACGGGCTGCGCGCCATGTTTGCCATGCGCAACCGCAGCTGGGTAACGGCGTATTTTTCGGGCCGCAAGGCCATTAACCGGTTGGAAAAATCCTTGGAGTTGGACCCGACGTATTACGACGCGTATTTCGGCCTGGGCATTTACAATTATTTTGCCGGCACGCTGCCCAGCGTGATTAAAATTTTGGCCGCTATTGTGGCGATAAAAGGCGACCCCGATTTGGGCGTGGAACAACTCAATCTGTCCCGCGAGAAAGCCATGTTCACCGCCGACAGTTCCAAACTTATTTTGATTGAGGTGCAGAATACGCGCGGCGGGAAATATTACAATCCTAAAAAGTCTTTGGAATACATTCGCCAGCTGCGCGCCAAATATCCCAAAAATCCGCTGATGCATTATGTGGAAATCATTTGTTTGTTTGAAACCGGCGACTATAACGCCGTGCAAAAAGGCGGACGGGAATTTTTGGGCCTGATAGGCAAAGATCCGTTTTATAAAGACATTTATATTTCCCGCGCTTATACCGCTATCGGTACCTCTTATATGGCGCAGGGAAAATGGGAGCAGGCCCGCGCCGCTTTTGAAGAAGGGCAGGCCGCTTTGGCCAAACAGGAACCCAGCCGCTGGGGCGTGTGGAACGAATACCGCCTGGGGCAGGTATATGACGCGCTGGGCGAGCGGGGAAAGGCTGTGGCGCAGTATAAAAAAGTCCTTTCGTTTAAAGACAAATGGGGTTTTGACGAGGTGGCTAAGCAGGGCGTAAAACACCCCTGGACGCCCGCCAAAGGCAAAGGCGTCGGCCCGCTGCCGCCGCTGTAATTGGGACTTTGCCAGAAAAAACCCCGCTCACAAGAGCGGGGTTTTTTGACGGGTAAAACTTATTTTTTCTTTTGCCCTTTTACCGTTAAATATCCCATTAAACGGTAAATGAGTTTGGCGGTATTAAACTCCGTAATGGGGTCGGCCTTGCGCTGGCAGGCTTCCACCACGTCCACCGCCACAATGTTCTTTTTAGCGATGACCGCGCGGAACAAATCCAACGCTTCGTACCAGCCAAAGCCCCCGGGCTGAGGCGTGCCCGTGGCCGGAATGACGGAAGGGTCAAAGCCGTCCACGTCTATGGTAATATACACGGTATCCGTGAGTTTTTTAAGCACTTGCGGAATGAGTTTGTTTACGTCTCGGTGCTCGTGCATAAAAAACGTGGTCACTTTGCCCGCGTTGCAATATTGTTTTTCTTCGCTGGCCACGCTGCGTATGCCCACCTGCACCACGGGGACTTGCCGCGAAGCCGGATACAAGGCGCAAGCATGACTGCGCGGAGTACCTTCAAACGTTTCGCGCAGGTCGGCGTGTGCGTCAAAATGCAAAATGCTTAAATTTTTATGCGCTTCAATATACGGCTGCGCCAAAGCCTGCGTAACGGTGTGTTCCCCGCCGATATAAAACGGCGTGCACTGCTTGTGCTCCATCATATCGCGCACGGTTTTGTCTATGGCTTTAAACACCTTGGCGGTGGGGCCGGCGCAGTTGACGGCGGGGCAGGTGTGTATGCCCTCTTCCCAGGTTTCCGTTTTGGTTTCTTCGTCCCAAAGTTCTATTTGGGTGGAGGCTTCAATAATGGCGGCGGGGCCTTTGGCCGTGCCGTGGCCGTAGCAGACCGTTTTTTCAAACGGCACGGGCACGACGGCGAATTTACAAAGGGCCAGAGAGCTGTTTTTGCTCTCTAGCCCCATAAACTTATCGGTTTGTACGTTATCGCTCACAACAATCCTGATTATTTTACGAACACGGCGGCGGCCACGACGGTCGTCCACATGCCTTCCACGCAAATGGCGGACTGCGTGATATTGGTCGTGCGTACGATTTTGCCGCTCATTTTCCAGATTTCTTCTTTTTGGTCCCAGGTCGTGTTGTTGTCAAACTCAATACCCAGGGTGGTGGACAGCATCAACGCGGCCAAATCTTCGGCATAGTCGCCGGCCTGTTTGTCGGTTTCGCCGAAGCTGTGGTGTTCGGAGATGTATCCGTGTGTTTTCTTGTTGTCTTTGGGGATGGCCAGACCGACGGAAGCGGAAATCAGGCGGCGGTACTCGTTGCTGGTGTTGCGGCTGATGACGCAGTGCAGAATTTGGCCCGTGCGCAGCTGGCTCAGTCCTTTGGACACGGGGATGGTTTTGCATCCCGGAGGAAAAATACTGGATACAGGCACAATGTTAAACGGCGCGATTTTGGCGTCGCGCAGAGCTTCTTCAA
>CALUXH010000021.1 GCA_944324695.1 uncultured Elusimicrobiales bacterium
CCAGTAAATAAGAAAGACGTTCCCGGGCGGTAAATTTGCCCTTGGCTTTTTGGGCTTTGTTCTTTTCTTCCCCCGCGCCGGCCATGGCGTCCTGGTAAATCTGGCGGAATTTGACCAGGCTTTTGGGAGCCGGACGGTCGGATTTTTTATCCTCTCTGGGATTGTCAAAAAGTTCTATCATTTGCCCTCCCTAAAGCTATATTTTACCAAACTTCGCGCCCGCGGCGGCGGGAGCAAAGGCTGCGGTAAACACAAAATCATTGTCAAACGCGGCGGAGTTAAGTATAATTTGCGGCCGGCCCGCGCCCTGCCAGGCTTCCAGCGCGCGGCCCGTGAGTTTGAGGCCGCTTTCGGCCAGGATAATTTCACGCGTGTTCAGCGACAGGCCCCGCCCCAGCAGTTTCACCACGGCTTCCTTCTGCGTCCATACTTTGGTTAAATGCGCCGGCGAGCCGTCCCCGCGTTCGCACGGGTCAAAAAATTCTTCCGCCCAGGCGCGGCTGCGCGGCTCCGTCTTTTCCAAATCAATGCCCAAAAAAGTATGCGGCGCAGACACCGCCGCGGCGGCCCAGCCGTGCGAATGGGTAATGCTGACGCTGCGCGCGTCCGGCACCGCGCCGACAAACACCTGCGGCGCGCCGCTGGGCAGCTTCACAATATCTATTTGCTTGAGCACATGCAGCGCGGCGGCCGACATTTCCGGCGCGCCGTCCGGCCGCGCGGCGGGCAGACTGCATACGGGCAGCAGGCCGCTTTCGCGCGCCAAAAGCGTCTTTAACGCGAACCGGCCCCCGAGCCAGTCTCCCTTCCGCTTTTCCGAGCGCAACGTCTGCAAATACGCGCTTTCGGAAGAGCTCAGGAAGGAGTCCGCCGGGGGCAGGTCCTTAATTTTAATAAACTGCGTTTGATACTGCATGGCTTGCGCCGCGCCGCGCAAAAGTGCGCAGGCGCTTACTGGCCGATGGCCTGGTAGCCGTGGAATTCCACCCACACGTCGCCTTTTTCGTCAAACACATACGCGTCGTGCAGGGTTTTGCCGTCGGCGGTCAAACCTTTAAAACGCCCGTAGAGGTACAGCTTCTGCGGAGGCGTCTGGCGTTTGAATACGGCCACTTCTTTAATGCCGTCGGGCAGGGTCATTTTGTTGTCAATGGCCATGTCGCGGAAACCGCAGCACTGGAAGGCCGCCTCAATAAGCATCGGGTTGGCCAGCAGCACTTTCTGCCCGTCTTTCCACTGCGGCTGCGGGGTGGTGTTGTAGACGGCCAAAGAGCTGTCTTTATCCGCGCGCAAAATGCCGCCGAGCACCTGGAAGCTGGGGCCGTGGAAATACTTTTTGTAGATTTCCTCTTTGGAAATCTGCGGCGCGGCGTTTACGTCCAAATGGATTTGGTCTTTGACCTCGTTCCATGTGGACACAAAACCGCTCTGCAAGGCTTTGGCCGTAAAGTGGCGGCGGGTATTGCCCATTTTAACGCCCTTGCTGTTAATAAAGTCGGACTCTATTTCCATGGAAATGTCCCCGCCGGCTTGCGCGCCGACGACGCGCACGGCCTGGGGCCGGTTGCGCAGCAGTTTAATGGGCAGGTAAAAATGCACGTCTTTGAGCCCCTGCGGCACGGAACCGGACAGCGCGGTGGCCGTTTCCATAAACGTTTCAATGCCCATCACGCCCGGCACATACGGCGTGCCTTCTATGGCGTGGTCGGCCAGGTACGGGTCAGACTGCAGGTTAAACTCTTTTTCGGCGTGTATTTCTTTGCCTTTTTCCAAAGAAGCCACTTTGCCTAAAAAGTGGTTGGCCTGCGACGGGTCGGGCAGGGTCACGTCCACCGCGGCGGTTTTGGGCGCGGCGGAAGAAGAACCTCCTTTACCGCCTTTATTGCCGCCCTTGGGCGCGCTTTGCGCGCCCCGGGGCACGATTTCATCCATTTCCAAGTGGTGTTGGTGATCCCAGTCCAAACGGCCCAAAGAACCGGTCAATACGATTTCGGGCACGTCTCCGTACACGATTTCGTCCAGGAATATCTGCATACCGTCTTCGGGGTCCACAAAGTCCACGCCGTTGGATTTAAGGAACGTTTCCACGCCGGCGCGCACACCCATGCCCACGTTTTTGTAAGCGCTCATGGCAATGGAGATGGCGCGGTAGCCCTGGTTAGTCAGCGAGAAGGCGGACTTGGCCAAATAGTCGTTGGCCGACGCGTAATCGCTCTGGCCCAGGTTGCCGTATTTACCGGCAATGGACGAAGCGAAAGCGAAGAAGCCGTCGTCACGCACGATGTTGTTGGCCAGGAAGCTGGCAAAGCTCGTGGCTTTGACGTCAAAGATGCGGTAATATTCCGCGGGGTCTTTGTCGTAAATGAGTTTGGAGCGTTCCAACCCGGCAAAGTGAATGAGTCCGTCCACGCGGCCGTTTTTGGCTTTAATCTTCGTGCAGACTTCTTTGACCATGGAGCTGTTCATCACGTCGCAGTGGTAGTATTCCACTTCACTGCCCAGGTCGCGCAGTTTCTGCAGGTTGTTGTAGAGCGTGATGGAATCTTTCACGCGGCCGAAAGCGCGCTCCAACAGCACCGGGGTGGCCTTTTGGGTCTTGTCGGCCTTGAGGTCCTCCCAGATTTGTTTTTTCAGCGCGGCCAGTTCGGCTTCGTTCATGGACGCCCACAGCGGAGTCTTTTCCTGGATTTCAATGATGTCCAGCACGATAATCTTGCTGTGGTACTGCGCGGCGATTTTTTGGCTCAGCATGGCGCCGATGCCGCGGCCCGAACCGGTGAAGATAATGGTCTTGCCGGCCAGGTCAAAGCGTTTTTCGCTGCGGTCCAAACGCACGGGCACGGACAGAATGGTGCTGCGTCCGCCGCTGCGCGCGCCAATCATCAGGCGCATATCGCCGTGGAGCACTTCATCCATGGTGTAGCGGGCCATTTCATCGGGCGTAGCGGTCGGTTCAAAGTCAATGAGTTTGCTTATCGCGCCGGTGCGCTCGTAAACATCTTTGCGGTAGCAGGTAACGCCGCCGGTCAGCGCGCCGGAGATGGGGTTAAACTCATCTTTGGTCGTGTAACCGAAGTTGCCGTCAATCTTGGTGTTGACCGCAAAGAACGTATCGGCGTCGGCACGGTTGGCCAGACCTTTTTCAAATACGCGCAGCGCAATAAACAGCGGCATGACGTATTTGGTCAATTCATTGTGCGGGCTGACTTTCTTGTCAAATTTCTTTACCGTCGCACCCAGCAGATACACGATGCCCTGGATATTCGGATCTTCGGCGGCGTATTCTTTCAGCGCGGCTTCGGTTTCCTCATAGGATTCCCAGTTTACAATGGTCGTGTTTTTGCTGCGGGTCTTGAGCGTGGTAAACACGTGCGTTTTAACGCCCAACTCTTTGAATTCTTCCTGATAGGCTTTAATGAGCTGGGAATTATCCGCAAAGATCAGCACGGTGCGGTCCTTGGCCAGGCGGCGGTTTTCGCGCTCGGTCAGCGGGGCCTGCGCCACAACGGTAACGCTGCGCAGTTTTTTCTCATGGCAATGTTCGCCGGCGTAACCTTCGCGCTCGGGCCGTTCGGCCAAAGACTCATGCGGCTTAATCGGCGCGGTCGGGTTGGTGGTCAGCATTTCTTCGGAAGGCTTTTCCACTTTTCCGGCGGTCGGCACGGCATCCTGTACTTTGTCCACTTCAATGGTGGGCAGAGCAGGAGCGGCTGGCTCTTCCTGTACTTGCGGAGCCGCCGTTTGCACGGGGGCCGCAGGCGTTACGGGTGCGGCAGGCGCAGCGGCAGGAGCGGCGGCAGGAGCCGCGGCGGCCTGGCCTTCGGTGCCGGCATTGGCCATGGCGTACTTAATAATGGAGCGAATGGTCGGATAATCTTTGAGCTGTACGCCTTCCTGTCTGGCAATCTGATACTTTTCGCGCATCACGGCAAACAGTTCAGCCTGTTTGACCGTATCTATGCCCAGGTCGGCTTCCATATCCAAATCCAGATCCAGCATGTCTTCCGGATAACCCGTTTTTTCCGCCACGATGGCTTTAATGTCCGCCGTAACGGAGGCTTCGTCCAAGCTCGGCAACGGACCGGATGCTTTCGGCGCAGCCGCAGGAGCAGCAGCCACGGGGGCCGCGGCAAGCGCAGGCTGGGCCGCAGGCGTTACGGGCGCGACAGCCGCAGCAGGCGCAGCGGCCTGGCCTTCCGTGCCGGCATTGGCCATGGCGTATTTGATAATGGAGCGAATGGTCGGATAGTCTTTAAGCTGTACGCCTTCCTGTCTGGCAATCTGATATTTCTCGCGCATAATGGCAAACAGTTCAGCCTGTTTGACCGTATCTATGCCCAGGTCGGCTTCCATATCCAAATCCAGGTCCAGCATGTCTTCCGGATAACCCGTCTTTTCAGCCACCAACGCCGTAATATCTTTGGTCACGCTGGCTTCGTCCAAGCTCGGCAGCGGGCCGGACGCTTTCGGCGCAGCCGCAGGAGCAGCAGCCACGGGGGCCGCGGCAGGCGCGGGCTGAACCGCAGGCGTTACAGGTGCGGCAACCGTCGGAGCTGGCGCGGCGGCAGGAGCCGCAACAGCACCCGCTTCACTGCCTGCATTGGCGATAGCGTATTTGATAATGGAACGAATCGTCGGATAGTCTTTAAGCTGTACGCCTTCCTGACGCGCAATCTGATACTTTTCGCGCATAATGGCGAACAGTTCGGCCTGCTTGACCGTATCTATGCCCAGATCGGCTTCCATATCCAAATCCAGATCCAGCATATCTTCGGGGTAGCCCGTTTTTTCGGCTACGATGGACAGAATGTCTTTGGTTACGCTGGCTTCGTCCAAGCTCGGCAGAGCCGCTTTCGGTGCAGCCGCAGGAGCAGCAGCCACGGGGGCCGCGGCAGGCGCAGGCTGGGCCGCAGGCGTTACCGGCGCGGCAGCCGTCGGAGCGGGCGCAGCGGCAGGAGCCGCGGCGGCCTGGCCTTCCGTGCCGGCATTGGCCATGGCATATTTAATAATGGAACGAATGGTCGGATAATCTTTGAGCTGTACGCCTTCCTGTCTGGCAATCTGATATTTCTCACGCATAATGGCGAACAGTTCGGCCTGCTTGACCGTATCTATGCCCAGGTCGGCTTCCATATCCAAATCCAGGTCCAGCATGTCTTCGGGGTAGCCCGTTTTCTCAGACACGATGGCCAAAATATCTTTCGTCACGTCGCCTTCGTTCAAGCTCGGCAAAGCCGCTTTCGGCGCAGGAGCCGCCGCAACGGAAGCCGGAGCCGGCGCAGGCGTTACGGACGCGACAGCCGCAGCAGCAGGAGCCGCAACAGCACCCGCTTCACTGCCTGCATTGGCGATAGCGTATTTGATAATGGAACGAATGGTCGGATAGTCTTTAAGCTGTACGCCTTCCTGTCTGGCAATCTGATACTTTTCGCGCATAATGGCAAACAGTTCAGCCTGTTTGACCGTATCTATGCCCAGGTCGGCTTCCATGTCCAAGTCCAGGTCCAGCATGTCTTCCGGATAACCCGTTTTCTCAGACACGATGGCCAAAATATCTTTCGTCACGTCGCCTTCGGCCAAGCTGGGCAAAGCCGCTTTCGGCGCAGCCGCAGGAGCAGCAGCCGCGGGGGCCGCGGCAGGCGCGGGCTGGGCCGCGGGCGTTACAGACGCAGCCGCAGACGGAGCCGCTTTGGCGTGAATGGCGTTGACTTTATCCACAAAAGCCTGCGCTCCTTCCATCACCAGCGAAGGTTTGACGCCGTGCTTGTAATTGTCTTTAACGCGCAGGGTATTGTGTTCCACTTCCAGCACCGGATTTTCCTGGTGGGAAATCTGCTTGAGCCAGGCTTCGTGTTTGGCCGGATCGAAAATGCGCGGTTCGCCCACGCTCCACATTTTTTCCAGCAGGGTCATGCCAATCTGCGAACCGAAACCCGCCGCTAGACGCAGCGCGTATTTAAAGTCGTAATGGCCGCCTTTGCTTAACGTAATGCCCGCCAGTTCGGGGTCGGCTTCCTTAAAGTTGGCAATCGGAGGCACGATGCCGGTATTCAGACAGCGCACGGCAATGGCGTCCTCCAGCCCCGCGCCCATGGAATGGCCGGTAAAGCCTTTGGTATTGCTGACAATGACGGAGCTGACGTCTTTGCCAAAGGTGGATTTCAAGGCATAGGCTTCCGCGCTGGCCGAGCCGCCGCGCGCGGGCGTATAAGTTTCATGAGAGATAAACACCAGCTGTTTGGCGATGTCGGAGCGGTTTAAACCAAAGTCTTTTTCGGCACGGGAAACCAGCTCGTTCATCACCTGCGCCACATGGCCCACATCCAGGCGGGTGACATGGAAGCCGCTGTTGCGGATTTCGGTGGCCAGCAGTTTGGCCAACGGTTTCATGCCGCGTTTTTCCACTTCGCTCTGTTCTTCCACCACCAAAGACACCGCACCCATGCCCACAATCATGCCGTTGCGGCGGCGGTCAAAAGGCAGGGCGGCTTTGGTCACGTCGGCTTCCGTCGTGGCGGCGCCGGAGGCCAGGAAGGCCGTCAGCATCCACTCGGCGATGGAATCATTGGTAATGTCGTCTGCGCTGATGACGATGACGCGTTTGGCGCGGCCCAGGCGTATCCAGTCATGCGCCACGGAAATAGCCTGCGCTGTGCTGGCGCATGCCGCGCTCATGGAAGTGGCGGGCCCTTTGGCGCGTATCCACTGCGCAAAATGTGACTGGGCGATGATAATGGTCTTTAAAATAAACTGAGAAGTAAACGACTGCAGGGCAGGCACTTTGGCCATTTCGCCGTCGTACCAGGCTTTCAGCTCGGCCTTCAGCGCCGGGTCGGAAATCTGGTTGATAAATTTTTCATAGAACTTGGTCAGCTCTTTGGCGTTTTTATTTTCCAAAAGCGCGGTCAGCTTCTGGGCAAATTCTCCCATCATGCTGTTGGTGATAGGATAGGCGGAGGTGAAAATGACACCCGTATTGTCTATCATATCTTCCGGCAGGCCCCAGCGGTCCGGCAGATAGCCGCCCGTGGAAGTGGGTTTGTAATACAGCACCAGCGGAATGCCCGCGTCCTTCAAAGCCAAAATACCGGCGGCGATGGCCAGCTGGAAGCAGCGGTCCATGGAAGCCACCCATTTGGCGGGCAGGCCGAACTCTTTTTCCAAATCAAAACTGCCGGCTTTGGCGGCCAATTTGACGGCCTGCGCTACGGAGCTTAAATGTTCAATGCGGTGATTGCCGTCCTTGGATTTGATGACGACTTCCACATTTTTGTCAATTTGTTTTTGCTGGCAGTCGCCGCTGACGGGCTCAATTAAATTGCGCCCCTGCAAAATTTCGTCCAGCACGCCTTCGCGGAACACTTTGTCCCAGCTGCCCGGGCCTCCGGCGGCTATACCGCTGATGACCACGTTTTTGCGCGTGTCGCATTCTTCGCCTTCCCGCAAAACGCGCTGCATGGCGGCGGGCATATTGCCTTCGCACTTTTCGGTCGGCGTGGCGGAAGCGTCCACCCATTTGACAAAAGCCGGGTTATAAGTGGAATTGTCGCCAAAGATATCGGTGCCTTTCCAGTCAATGGCAATGCCTGAGGAAATCAGGTTGGCAAACAGGTCGTTAAATTCCACAATGCCGCCTTTTTTGGGGTGGTTGGAGGCCAACACTTTGATGTCTTTTTTGTCAGAGAGCGTGCTGGCGGCCAGCGCGGAAAGCACGCGTTTGGGGCCGCATTCCACAAACAGGCGCACGCCGGAATCGTAAGTGGTTTTGAGCTGTTTAATCCATTCCACCGAGTGGGAAATCTGCGTTACCATAAGGTCTTTGATTTTCTCGGGGTCATTGGGATAAAACTCCGCCGTGACGTTGGTGGTAATGGGCAGTTTGGGCGCGTGGAAAGTGAGCGTATTTAAAAACGCGCGGTACTGCGGCATGGCTGGGCGCACGATTTCGGAATGGAAAGCATGCGACACCGGGATCTGCACGGCCTGAATGCCCATATCGGTAAACATTTTAATGGCGTCGTCCACGGATTTGGAAGCGCCGGCGATAACGGTCTGCGTCGGGCAGTTTTTGTTGGCTACGGCCACATACCCGCTGATACGTTTAAGGTGCGGTTCCACCGCTTCGGCGGTGGCGGCGATGGAAGCCATTTTGCCGTTGTCTTCCACTTTGATTTCGGACATCACTTTACCGCGGGTGCATACGGCTTTAAGGCCGTTTTCAAAATCAAAAATACCGGCGGCCACGGCGGCGGCGTATTCGCCCAGGCTGTGCCCCATGACCACATCGGGCTTAAGACCGAAAGAAGACAGCAGGCGCATCATGGCCACGTCGGCGGTCAGCATGGCGGGCTGCGTCATCTCGGTTTTCTTAATGGCGGCTTCGCGCGCGGCCAGCTGTTCTTTGGTTTCGCCGGGTTTGCTCCACAGCGTATCGGTCAGGTTCTGGCCGATGATTTTAATCAGGTGCTGGTCGGCTTCCATAAAGGTATCCATGACTACCTTATATTTGGAGGCCAAATCCTTCATCATGTCCACATACTGCGAACCCTGACCCGGGAACATAAAGCAGACTTTGGGTTTAATTTCCGACGGAGTGAAGGGGTAAATCCCTTTCATGCGCAAATACAGCGAGCTCTGCGCCCACACATCCTGACCGCCGGCGATTTTGATGAAATATTCAATTTTCTCTTTGAGCTTTTCCGGGCTTTCCACATTAATGGAAACGGCGAATTTGCGCGGCTTCTGAATATGGTTTTTATAAGAAATACTGGGCAGATAGGTCGGGTCATATTTAATGGCCAAAACGGCTTTGCCCAATTCATTGAATAAATCCTGCTTGGTGTCGGCCGAAAAGGTCAACACGTCGCTTTGGATTTTTTCGCCCGGGACAAGCAGGCTGTACTCATTTGCATTCATGGTTTGTTGCTCCTGTACGGCAGGGGTAGGGTTGGAAATTTTGGCGGCGCAGACTTTGTTTTCTTCCGTCTTTTTCAGCAGGCCATCGTTCATTTCTTCCAGCGCCACATGGAAGTTCGTTCCGCCGAAACCGAAAGCGGACACGTTGGCGCGGCGCACTTTGTCCGTGTTCCACGGTTCCAGCTTGGTAATCACGCGGAAGGGGCTGGTGGCCCAGTCCACGGTCGGATTCGGCGTTTCAAAATTGACCGAAGGAGGCAATACCTTATTATATAAGGCCAAAGAGGTTTTAATTAAAGAGGCAATGCCCGCGGCTGCCTTGGCATGGCCGATTTGGCTCTTTACACTGCCCAGGCCAATGGTGCCGGGTTTGGCGTAAGGACCGAAAATTTCATACAGGGCGTTGAGCTCCACGGCGTCACCCACGCGGGTGCTGGTACCGTGCGCTTCCACCAGGCCCACATCGCCCGGGGTATAGTCCACCTGTTCAAAGGCTTTTTGAACAGCGATTTTTTGGCCTTTGGGATTGGGCGCGGTAATACCCTTGCCCTTGCCGTCGGAAGAAGCGCCCACGGCGCGGATGACGGCGTAGATTTTGTCGCCGTCTTTGACGGCGTCGGAGAGGCGTTTTAAAATCACCGTACCCGCGCCTTCGGCCATCACAAAGCCGTCGGCCTTGGCGTCAAAGGGGCAGGAGCCTTTTTCGGACAGCGCGCCGATTTTGCAAAACTTAATATAAGCGGAAGGGGACATCATCTGGTCTACCCCGCCTACAATAGCCATGTCAAAATTGCCTTCGCGCAAGCCGTTGACGGCCTGGTCCACGGCGGCCAAAGACGTGGCGCAGGCGGCATCCACGGTAAAGTTGGTGCCGTGCACGTCAAACACGTTGGCCAGGCGGCCGGCGATAACGTTGGCCAGTTCGCCGGGCATGGAATCTTCGGTAATGGGGGTAAATTTCTGACGAACGCCCTCGTCCATTTCGTTCAGCAATCTTTGCTCCGCGTCCGCGGGCAAAGATTTATAAGTAGGGGTTTCTTTTAAGATTTCATACAAGAAAGGGCGGTTAAGGCGGGTGTTGGACATTTCGTTTTTCATGCCGCCCATGGAGTTACCTACAATCACCGCACAGCGGTCGCGGTTAAATTCTTTTTTATCGTATCCGCTGTCTTCCAACGCCATGCGCGTGGTTTCAATGGCCAGGTGCTGCACCGTGTCCATTTGCTTGGCGATTTGCGGCGGGATACGGTATTTAATGGAATTAAATTTAAAACCTTCAGGAATAAAACCGCCGATTTTGGAATAAAGTTTGTCTTCGGCTTTATGATCGGGACTGTAGAAAAGCTCATAGTCCCAATAAGATTTGGGGATTTCGGTGATGCAATATTTACCAGTTTGAATGTTTTGCCAGAACTCGTCTTTATTTAAAGCTCCGGGCATAATGGCGCCGATGCCGACAATGGCAATAGGCTCTTTGGTTTTATTGTTCATTTTGTCTCCTGAGTTTTTGGTAAAACTCTATTATGGATATATTATATGAAATTTAGAGGTATATAGGCCAACCGAGCGGTAAATTTTGCGCAGACATTTTTTTAAAATCTCACCCGCAGAGTTAGATTTTTGTTCTCGCAAATCATAAACATGCGCCAGGAACAGCGTTTGAACGGTAAAATTAAAAAAGAAGGAAAATTTGCACGGCTCCCGCCGGCACACCGCCGCAACCAAAAAACTCAAAAAAGAGCCCGCCTTTTGCGGCGGGCTCATGCAAAATCAAAACCGTTTTTGCTATTTTTCGGTTTTTTCGGACACTTTTATGTTTTCCAGTTCTTCAATCAGGCTCAGCAAAGTGGGTTGCAATTTTGTGACATATTCCTGCTCAAAGGTAGACAGGCGCTGTTCCATGCGGGAAACCAGCCGGTTTAAATCGGCATTGTTTTTATCCTGCGCCAGTTTTAATTCTTCCAAATGATAATGCAGTTCTTTCACTTTTTCTTTTAAATCCGTGACTTCCAGCGCGGAAGTATTTTGCAGAGAACTTAAAATGGAGGCGCGGGAAGCGAAGCTCGGCTTGGCTACGGTCATAACCGTCAAATCTTCCACCGGATAGTCCAGGTCCGTTTCGCCCGCCAAAGCGGCGCGGTATTTTGCCGTAAAATAAAACAGCAAAATAAAACACACGACAAAACCGATTAACTGAAAAAGAAGTGCGTTTAACATATGTATTATATTATCATATTTTCACGCGGAAAACACGGAGAAAGCCCTTGTTTTTCCCTTCCGCCGCTTCGCCC
>CALUXH010000022.1 GCA_944324695.1 uncultured Elusimicrobiales bacterium
CCCTTCCACTTCTTTCAATAAACCCTTCCCCTGCGCACCCGCCTGCACCTGCCGACCACGCAATACCGCCATCTCTATCCCCTTCCCCATGCGCGTGTTGTCCGACTCTACATACACCCCTGCCCGCACCCGATCACGACGCATCCCCGCCAAACCTTCCCCGTACGAAGGCATTACACTGCCAAAAATTAAGGAGAAACTAAGGAGTAAAGAAATTGCTTTTATCATATGTACCTCGTCTATATACGGACAATTTTGGGGATAAAATTACAGCTTTACATTTATATCCTAACACAGCCCCTGGGAAAAGTACATAGGCCAAAAGGCCCTGAAAAAAATATTTTTTGGACCTATATTACATATAGGTCTTTTGGCTCTTTGCATAAAAATACACGCCAAGAAAGCTGGATGCTTTTATGGCGTGTACAGACAGTTTCCAATTTGGGCCGTTCCAACTATAATCATATGTTATTCTGGATTTTTTGTAAAGCTCCAAAACGGTTTGAGAAGAGAAACTCCGTTTTATTTTCTGCGGATTAAAAAGTTATAATATATAAAAGGCCCGCGAAAGCGGGCCGCTTTGCGGATAAATATGAACATAGGCAAATTTAAACTTTCACGCAAGTGGACCATTTTTTCCGTAACGGCCAACGGGACGTTTATGTCCACGCTGTCGGCGGGCATTGTAAACATTGCTCTGCCCACGATGTCGGCCCAGTTCAACGTGGACCTGGACCACATACAGCTGGTGGTCAGCATGTATCTGCTGGTGCTGACGTGTCTGCTGCCGGTATTCGGCAAGCTCTCCGACCTCTACAGCCGCAAATGGATGTATTTGGGCGGGTTTATCGTTTTTGGCATAGGAGCGCTGTTGGGGGCCGTTTCTAAATCCTTGGGCATGATGCTGCTGGCCCGCGCGGTGCAGGGCATAGGCTCGTCGGCCATGATGGCCACGTCCCAGGCGCTCATCGCGCAGATTTTTCACGGCAAATCCCGCGGAAAAGCTTTCGGCGCCATCGGTGCGGTGGTGGCCTGCGGCGGCTTGGCGGGCCCGGCTATCGGCGGGGCATTAATCCAGCTGTGGGGTTGGCCGTCGGTATTTTGGGTGTCGGTGCCGATATGTGTGATCGGTGTGTGGAGAGGGGTTTACATTATTCCGCGTTTTAAAGCCGTTAAAAAAACAAAAATGGACTGGTACGGCGCGCTGTGTTACAGTTTAACAAGTTTTGCTTTTCTCTACGCGCTGAACACCGGCTCCGCCAGCGGGTGGGGCTCAGCCAAGATTTTGACCTGTTTTGCTTTGTCCGTCGTCTTTTTTATCTTTTTTCTACGGAGGGAAAAAACTTCCAAAAATCCGTTTATCGGCTTGGATATTTTTAAAATCCCGGCCATTTCCTACGGCATTATAGTGGCGGTGCTGGGGTTTATGTCTTTATTTACCAATTCGGTGCTGCTGCCTTTTTATCTGACGGACATTATGCACATGGATCCCATCCATATCGGCGCGCTGATGTTGCCTTTTCCGCTGACGCTGGCGGCGGCTTCGGCCGTGTCCGGCGCGCTGTGCGCGCGCTGGCCCGCGCGGATTATTACCACGGTGGGATTTATATTTTTATTTGTATCCACGCTGATGTTTGCTTTTATCGGTACAAACCCCAGTATTTCCTATATTATTCTGGCACAGCTGGTTATGGGGGCGGGAAGCGGCACGTTTCAGGTGCCCAACAACAATACCGTCGTCAGTGCGGCTCCTAAAGATAAGCTGGGCGTCGTGGCCAGCGTTAACGCTTTGGCGCGCAATGCGGGGATGATTATGGGCATTGCGCTGTCCGTGGCCATTTTCACATTGGTCCGAAAGTATTGCGCCGCACAGGGACTGGAAACGGTGCCCTCTTTTATACGCGGTTATATGGCGGCGATGACGTTCGGCGCGCTGTGCGCGGTGGCGGGGGGAATACTGTCGGCCAAGAGGGATTAACCGGCTTTGACCATCAAGCAAAAACCCCGCCCGAAGGCGGGGTTTATTGTAAACGGAAAATTAATAATTTTCCGGGTGAACCATGAAGTAAGCCTGCGGGTGCGCGCACACGGGACACACTTCAGGAGCGGTTTCGCCGATGTGAATGTGGCCGCAGTTGGAGCATTCCCACATTACGATGCCGGCTTTTTTGAACACTTCTTTCGCTTCCACGTTGTGCAGCAGTTTGCGGTAGCGCTCTTCATGCATTTTTTCAATTTTGCCGACGGCTTCAAACAGGTAAGCCAGTTTGTCAAAACCTTCTTCTTTGGCGGTCTCGGCAAAGCCGGCGTACATATCGGTCCATTCATAGTTTTCGCCTTGGGCGGCGTCCAACAAATTGGCGGCCGTGCCCGGAATATCGCCATCATGCAGGTATTTAAACCACAGTTTGGCGTGTTCTTTTTCGTTGTTGGCGGTTTCTTCAAAAATCTTGGCAATCTGCACAAAGCCTTCTTTTTTGGCTTTGGAAGCATAATACGTATATTTGTTGCGGGCCTGGGATTCGCCGGCAAAGGCGGTCCACAGGTTCTTTTCAGTCTGGGATCCTTTCAGTTCCATATTTTCTCCTGTAAATTAGGTTCCGTCCGGCGGGCGCGGGGAAACGCGCCGCCTGCAAAACCCCTTGCTTCTTTACTTCTTTTCGCCCGCCGCTTCACGGCAGCGGTTGCAAATCCCCCGAAATTGGAGATTTACGTTTTTCACTTCACCAAATTCGCCAATGTTGGCCGGCACCAGCGCCGCATCCGGCACTGCGGCGGGCACATCGTATACTTCACCGCAGGCCGTGCACACAAAATGATAATGAGGCGTCAAATCCGCGTCAAAACGAGCTTTGGTACTGTTGCCCACGCGCGATACCAGACCGGCCTCTTCCATGGAAGAAAGCGTGCGGTACACGGTATCCAACGAGATATTGGGCATTTTTTTGCGCACCTGCCCGAAGACGGCTTCGGCGCTGGGGTGCTCTTTGGACTGGGCCACCGTGCGGAAAATTTCCAGGCGCTGTTCCGTCACGCGCAAATTATGCCGCCGGCAGAGCTCTTTAAACTCTTCTACGCGGGTTTTCAGCTCCGGCTGTGTGGGTATGGGAGTATGGGTATACATAAAAACCTTTTTAAGAATTATTCTTAATGTGTAAAGTATAGCATATCTTTTTTCGGCGGACAAGTCTTTCTTTTTTGCTATACTGTAACGGCGGAATTTATGAATAAAAAACATCCAACCGTTTGGCACAGCATTATTGTGGGGGCAGGAGCTTCGGGCCTGTTTTGCGCCGGTTCTTACGCTGCGCCCAAATTGCTGCTGGAACATAATGCCCGGCCGGGCCGCAAGCTGAATATCACCGGCGGGGGAAAATGCAATTTTACCAATTTGCACGCAGCCCCCAACGCTTACCTTGGTGGCAGGAAGCATTTCTGCCAGCCCGCGCTGGCGGCGTTTGCGCCGGAAGATTTTACAGCCCTACTGGAACAGGCGCATATCCCGTTTTATGAGAAAGAGGACGGACAACTTTTTGCCCGGCGCGCCGAAGACATTACCTCCCTGCTGCTGCGCCGCGCCCGCGAAAAACACACGGAAATGCTTTATAACACCGAAGTTTTACATATGGCACGAGAGCAGGGGATGTTCCGGGTGGAAACCTCCCGCGGGGCATTTTATGCCCAAAACTTAGTTCTGGCCAGCGGCGGATATTCGTATCCTTCTCTGGGGGCGGACGGTTTTGCCTGGCGTGCCGCCCAAGAACTGGGCCTGCAAACTCTGCCGCCCAGGCCGGCACTGGTATCGCTGACGCTGCCCGCGC
>CALUXH010000023.1 GCA_944324695.1 uncultured Elusimicrobiales bacterium
AATATTCCGATATGGAAACGCTTATAAAAAATCACTTTTGCGGAGTTTTCTGTTTTGTATGTTTGAGCGCTTTTTGCGCGAGTTTACAAAACAGCCGCAAAAGTGATTTTTTATGTTTCTTATCGGAGAGCTTTTTGCTTACTTTTTGTCGGCACAAAAAGTAAGATTACACAAGCCCTTGGTCTATCATCGCGTCGGCCACTTTGATAAACCCGGCGATGTTGGCTCCCGCCATATAATCTCCTTTCACGCCGTATTGCTCGGCCGCGGCCAGGCAGCTGTCGTGAATGTTGCGCATGATGCGCTGCAGGTACTGGTCCACTTCTTCGCGCGTCCAGTAAATGCGCATGCTGTTCTGCGTCATTTCCAGGCCCGACACCGCCACGCCGCCGGCATTGGAGGCTTTGCCCGGGGAATACAGAATGCCCGCGTGTTGGAACACGTCAATGGCGCCCGGGGTGCAGGGCATGTTGGAGCCTTCCGTCAGGCAGATGCAGCCGTTTTTAACCAGCGTTTTGGCGTCTTCGGTGTGCAGTTCGTTCTCGCAGGCCGTCGGACAGGCGATTTGGCACGGAATGTCCCAGGTTTTCTGTCCGGGGCGGAACCGCGCGTTTTTAAATTTTTTGCCGTATTCTTTCAGGCTTCCGCGCCGCACGAAGACCAAATCTTTAAGAAAGGCCAGTTTTTCTTCGTCCACGCCGTCTTGGTCATAAATGCTGCCGTCATAATCCATAAACCCGACCACTTTGGCTCCCAGCTGGGTCAGTTTTTCTATGGTGTAAATACCCACGTTGCCGGTGCCGGACACAATGGCCGTTTTCCCTTTTATCCCGTCATTGCGCGTGGCCAGCATATTTTGCGTGAAATACGCCACGCCGTAGCCGGTGGCTTCCGGGCGCAGCAGACTGCCGCCCCAATTGGGTTTTTTGCCGGTAAACGCGCCGGTAAAATCATTGGTCAGCTTTTTATATTGGCCGAACATATAGCCTATTTCGCGCGCGCCGCAGCCCAAATCTCCGGCCGGGATATCGGTGTGATAGCCGATATGGTGGTAAAGTTCATTGATAAAAGAGTGGCAGAAACGCATAACTTCATCGTCGCTTTTGCCGCGCGTGTCAAAGTCCGAGCCGCCTTTGCCGCCGCCCAGCGGCAGGGTGGTTAAAGAATTTTTAAAAGTTTGTTCAAAAGCCAGAAATTTCAAGGCGTCCTGGTTGACGGTTTCGTGGAAGCGCATGCCGCCCTTGTAAGGCCCCAGCGCGCTGTTATACTGAATGCGGAAGCCGCGGTTGACGTGTATGTTTCCTTTGTCGTCTTTCCACGGGACACGGAAGATGATCATGCGTTCCGGCTCCAAAATGCGGTCCAAAATGCTTTCTTTAATATATTTGGGGTTTTGCTCCAGAACGGGGGCAAGGCTGCCCACCACTTCGCGCACGGCTTGCTGGAAAACTTTTTGCGCCGGGTCGCGCTTGGTTAGGCGGGCCAGAAACTCTGCGGTGTATTGTTCAATATCCATAGCGTCTCCTTTAGGTACGGCCTACCACTATTATAGCAACAAATCAGGCGAAAGCAAGCCCCGCTTTTACGACGGAAAAAATGCTTTTTTCAAAGAGCCGCCAATATGTTATGATATAACTTAAAGTTAGGTTGGCTTCATTTTGGGGGCGTGTATGAGCAAACATTTAAGCTCCAATATGGAAGATTATTTGGAAGCGATTTCTTTGGCCGCGGATGAAGAAGGGCTGGCCCGCGTAACCGCCGTGCGGGATTTGCTGGGCGTCAAGACTCCCAGCGTAACGGGTGCGCTGCGCGTGTTGGCGGAAGGGGGATATCTGAAACATGAGCCTTACCGCGGCGTGACGCTAACGGCCAAAGGCCGCCGCGCCGCGCAGGACGTACGCCGCCGACACGGCATTTTAAGCAGTTTTCTTTCCGATGTGTTGGGGGTAAATGCCAAAACGGCCAATATAGACGCCTGCAAAATGGAACACGTTATCAGCCGCGAAACGCTGGAGAAACTGCATGATTTTTTGCATAAATACACCGGCCGTCCGCGCCATCATACGCCGGATAAAAAAGGAAAATAAATGGTATTTTCTGCGTATCGCCCCGCGTATGTGCGCGGGGTTTTTGTTTGTGGAAGTTCCTTGCCCGGAAGGAGGGGGCTGATTGGATGACGTGTGCAAAAAGGGATTGGATGACGAATGCAAGAGCGTGAAAAAGGAGGCCCCGCCAAGGGGCCTCTTGAGGTTACAACTAATTACCCCTGGTTTTGCCAGGGGCTAAAAATTACGCTTGATAATACTGCGCACGATGCCTTCCACGTGAAAGCTGTGCGGGTCGGCCACGATGGGGGAATATTTTTTGTTCTGCGATTCCAAAATGACGTTTTCCCCGTCGCGGCTGAAACGTTTGACCAGGACCTCGCCTTTGTTGACGCAAACCACGATGTCGCGGTTTTTGGGGGTATGGCTTTGCTCCACAATCAGCCAGTCGCGCGGGGCGATGATGTTTTCCATGGAGTCGCCTTTTGCTTCCACCATAAAACCTTTGCAGGCCGGGAAGTAAATCATGCTCGGGTCCACCGGCACCACGCGCGTCGGCACGCCGCTGAGCAGAGTGCCTTCGGGGCCGCATTTGGCGCAGCCGTACATGTTCAGGTACACCACATTGCGTTCGGGGTCTTTTAAAATAATGTAGTCGCGCGGGTTTTCGGGGTTGCGTTTGAGGTAACCTTTTTTCTCCAGCTGTTTAATGTGGTGGTGCGCCACGCTTTTGCCGCTGACGCCCAGCCGCGCGGCCAGTTCGTCCAGTGTGAGCGGGTCGGAAATATTGTTCTTTAGAATTTCCAGTAATTCTTTTTGTTTGGGATGCAGTTGTTTCATATTTTTTATTGTTCCCATAAAGTTCTATAATTTGTTCTATAAATTTTTAACGGGTTTGTAAAGCATTTTGACAGAGTGTTTTAAAAGGCCTTGCATTGTTTTTTTTTTTTGATAAATTTTTTTCATGAACAAAATTTATCAAAAAACGTATCCAAAGAATAAAAACCTCTCCAAAAGCGTTTTGGGCGGATTTACGCTCATCGAACTTTTGGTGGTTGTGCTGATTATCGGCATATTGGCGGCTATCGCCTTGCCGCAGTATCAGGCGGCCGTGGCCAAAAGCCGTCTGGCTACCCTGATGCCCATTGTCAAAAGCCTTAAAGACGGAGCGGAGATGTATCGTCTTGCCAAGGGGCATTATCCGGTTTATACGATGGCTGACGTGTTGGGAAGCCTGGATGTTTCCCTGCCCGGCAATTGTGTAATAAACGCAGATAATAGAAATGCCGCTTGCGGGGATCAACGTTATAGTTTGGTGTTAAGTGACAGCGTTGCAAGCGGCACTCGGGGGTATGTGCAGGGATCGGATACAAACGGGGAAGTGGGTTATGTGATGTATTTTGATCATTCCAATCTGCCGGGGAAAATCTATTGTCTGGCTACGCGTACAAATAAAGCGGCCAACAATGTTTGCAAAAGCATGGGCGGCGTCTTGGATAACAGCGGGTTACAGTGGTCAATCAACAGCATACCCTGTTACGGATATCTGCTGAACTGAGCTTTTTTCTCATATAAAAACCCCGCCTGTGAGCGGGGTTTTTTACTGTTCGGAACCGGCAAGACGGCCCC
>CALUXH010000024.1 GCA_944324695.1 uncultured Elusimicrobiales bacterium
CTATGCAATAGCCGTGCGTCGGCAGGGAAGCCATATGCAGGGCCGCTTCTTTGCGTAAATCGGGGAAAACGGCCCCCTGTATAATGCCAAATAACAGGGAATTGCCTACCGTGAAGGAGCCGTCCGCGTTTTGGGTAATGTTCTGCGCAGGGACAGTTTTTTGGTATTGTCTGGCCGCGCGTTCGGCCCAGCGTTTGGTTTGTTCCAGGGCCTGGCGCGCTTCGTGTTTGGCCGGATCCTTGGCGTGGATGCATACGTCCAGCATCGTCCAAATGTCGGAGCCTATTTCTTTTTCAAATTCAATGACGTTTTCCGGCGTGAACAAATGTTTGCTTCCGTCGTGGTGGGAACGGAAGAGGACGCCTTCCTCGCTGATTTTGCGAAACTGCGACAGGCTGTATACTTGGAATCCTCCCGAATCGGTCAAAATGCTTCCGTCCCATTTCATAAAGTTGTGCAGGCCGCCCAGCTGCTGCAGGGTTTTGGTGCCCGGACGCAAATACAGGTGATAAGTGTTGGACAACAGACATTCGGCATGCACTTCGCGCAAGTCAGCCGAAGTAAGGGCTTTGACGCTGGCTTGTGTGGCCACCGGCATAAACACCGGCGTATGCACCGCGCCGTGTTTGGTGTATAAAATGCCCGTGCGGGCTTTGGTATTTGGGTCTTTTGTCAGGATATGAAAAGGGGAAAGCATTTATATATTCTATCATATAGCCCGCAGAGACGCCAGCAAACGGGCAGAACCCTTTTGGAAAGCAGGAGGGAAATGTCCCGGCGGAGTGGAAGCTTTTATATAAGGTCTGCGCATGCTGCGTATGGCCGGAAAAGGTCTTTCCAAGGAAAAGAAATCCTTATCCTCCCCAAAACCCGCTGGCAGATAAATCGGTTGCTTTTTTCCTGCCTTCTACCCAAATAGAGACAAAACAAAGGGAGCGTCCCGGTCGCTTTGTTGCGGGGTTCACGCTCCCTCTTACAGCTGGTACAACTCACCCTTTTCCCCCCGGAAAAGCGGCTTTGTATATAAATAATATAACATGCTAATTAAAATATATCAAAAGTAAAAAATAATTAGATTATTTTGCTTTCTTGGCGTGCTTGCAAAAGGCGGTTCCGTGCACGGTTAACGGGAAAACGAGGCAAATCCGGCAAGGCCTGCGTCCAGAGGAAAACATAAATTTTTGTTGGACTTGGATAAATCTGAAATGCGGAAGAGGGAAAACGACGAAAACCCGTCCATGCATATTGCCTGTTTTTCATCCTATGTTCGGAATATGCATAAAAGGAAGGAGGCGCATATCTCCAATTCTAAAACGGGAAACCGTACGCCTCAAACAGCTGCATTCGGGCGGGTTAAAGTATCAGCATGCTGTCGCCAAACGAATAAAAGCGGTATTTCTTTTCCACCGCCTCGCTGTAGGCGCGGTAAATAAAATCTTCATTGGCAAAGGCTGTTACCATGCACAGCGGGGTGGAGTCCGGAAAATGGAAATTGGTGATAAAGCAGTCTATGGCTTTGAATTGATAGCCCGGGTAAATAAATAAATCCGTCCATTTTTTGCCGGCGGACGTAACGCCGTTTTCGGTAAAGCTCTCCAGCGTACGCGTGCTGGTGGTGCCGACGGAAAAAATACGTTTCCCCTTCGCGCGCGCCGCGTTGACGGTTTGGGCCGTTTCGGGCGGCACTTCGGCCAGCTCGGCCAGCATATGGTGTTGCTGCGGTTCGCCGCGCAGGGGTTTAAACGTGCCCCAGCCTACATGCAGGGTAATGTAAGCGATTTGCACGCCTTTGTCTTTTAGTTTCTGCAATAATTCTTCGGTAAAGTGAAATCCCGCCGTAGGCGCGGCGATGGAGCCCTCATATTTGGCATATACGGTTTGGTAGCGTTCTTTGTCGCCGGCCAGGCTGGGGGACATGCCTTCGTGTTTGCGGGCCTTCTCAATATATACGGGCAGAGGCATCAGGCCGTGCGCATGGCAGAAAGGCAAAATGTCTTCTTGGTTAAAGCGCACCAGAACTTCGTTGTTTTCGGTTTTGCCCAGCATTTTGCCGCTCAGACCGCCGCCGAAATCCAATTCCGCGTTTTCTTTGTAATCGCGCGTCAGCACCGTCCATATATGCGGGTCTTTCTGCGGGCGCACGAGCAATATTTCCACCTTGCCGCCTGTTTTTTTATGCGCAAACAACTTGGCCGGGAATACCTTTGTGTTGTTAAGCACCAGCACGTCGCCGGCGTTGAAATATTCGTGTATGTCCCGGAAAACGCGGTGTTCTATGCTTTGGCTGTCGCGGTGCAGCACCATCAGGCGCGCGCTGTCGCGCGGAGTGGCGGGCTGCTTGGCGATGAGAGGGTCAATATTAAATTTTTTGAATCGTTCAAATGCCATATTTATTGTTTGGTTATTTTGGAGGAAGGAAAATATTTATTCAAAATCTTTTTATAATTTTTACCTTCTTCGGCCATGCCTTTGGCGCCGTCCTGGCACAGGCCTACGCCGTGGCCGTAGCCGCGGCCGGAAAACGTAAATCCGCCCGCGCTTTTGTCTATATCCGTGATTTTGCAGCTGCGCAGCACGCTGCCTCCCACGGCCAGGCGGAATTTAGGGCAGGAAAGCTCTTTTTTGCCTTTATTTGTAACAAACAGCAGCGTTTCGGCACGTTTGGTGCGGCTCTTTTTGGCCACTTTTATTTTTTTGACGGAACCTTTCAGGCCGTTTCTGTTTGCGAAATTATTGATGGATTTCTGCGGCACTTTGCGTTTCCAGGAATAACTTTTGCTGTGGCTGTCCGTGGAGCAGGAGGCGCCGCGCAGGGGTTTTATCGTGGCTTCTTTGGAGCCCGTCCAGCTTTTTGCGTCGTCGGTGCCGCCGCCGCAGTTGGCGTGATAATACGTGTAAAACGGCCGGCCCTTATAAGTTAAAATTTGGCTTTTGGTGGCGGCAACGGCTTGGCGTATGCTGTCATATGCTTTGCCGGAACCTTTGTACATTTGGCTGCGTACGTCATCGTATACGTCAAATTCGGCGTTTTTGCGCCGATGCATTTCCATCAGCGTGTAGGTGCGTGCGGCCACGGCCTGCGCTTTTAAGGCCTCCAGCGGCCAGGAAGGGCTCATTTCATAAGGCAGTACGCCCAGCAGGTAATTTTCCATATCGGCGTATTCTATGATTTTAAAGGTCTTTCCGTTCGGTACGGCGTAGAGCTTGCCTGTGTAGGCGTTTTTTTGAAAGGTCAGCGTAACATTTTTTGCCGGTTCAATAATCAGCGTACCCCGGTACTTTAACGCGCCGATGCGCACGGCCCCGTCGCCTGCGGCCTTCACGGTGATGGAGGCGGGTTTGCTGACTTTATATTTTTTCTTGCTGTTTTTGGCATATACATACACCAGGCCGGAATTTTTGATTTGGGCGCTTTTTATGTTTTCAGCCAGCAAGACGCGCACAGTCTGTCCGGCACAGACGGGCAGTGCAAAACAGACCAGAAAAACAACGAGCAAAATTTTCTTCATTTAAAACAGCAATCCTTCCCCGCGTTTTTTGCCCAGGTGGTCGTAGGCTTTTTTGGTGGCTACGCGTCCGCGCGGCGTACGCGCGATAAAACCGGCTTTGATAAGGTAAGGTTCTATGGCGTCGGTCAGCGTGTCCACAGCTTCGGATACGGCAATAGCCAGGTTCTCCACGCCCACCGGCCCGCCGCCAAAGCGCTCTATCAGCGCTTGCAAAATGCGCTTGTCCACGCTGTCCAATCCTTCGGCGTCAATATCCAGGGAATTCATGGCTGTAACGGCGATGTCGCGCGTGATGACGCCGTTGCCTTTGACCTGCGCAAAATCCCGCGCGCGGCGTAACAGCCGGTTGGCGATGCGCGGCGTGCCGCGGGAACGTTTGGCCAATTCCGTCAGCCCTTCGCGGTCGGCGGCGATGTTAAGCAGACGCGCCGAACGGGCCAGGATATCGGTAATTTCTTTTATTTCGTAAAACCCTAAATTAAACACGATGCCGAAGCGGTCGCGCAGCGGCCCCGTTAAAAGGCCCGAGCGCGTCGTCGCGCCTACGAGCGTAAATTTCGGCACGGCCAGCTTGAGCGTGGTGGAGCCGGCGCCTTTGCCGGTGTTGATAAAAAACGTGAAATCTTCCATGGCCGGATACAGGGCTTCTTCCACGGCGGGATTTAAGCGGTGTATTTCGTCTACAAATAAAATATCCCCGTCGGAAAGCTCCGTGGTCAGCATGGCGGCCAAATCCCCGGGGCGCGCCAGTACCGGGCCGGAAGTGGTTTTAATGTTTACGCCCATTTCTTTGGCCAAAATGTTGGCCAGCGTGGTTTTACCCAGACCCGGAGGGGAATAAAACAGACAATGGTCCAGCGCTTCGCCGCGGGTGCGGGCGGCTTCAATAAAAATGCGCAGGTTTTCTTTCAGTTTGTCCTGTCCGACAAATTCGTCCAAGGTGCCCGGACGCAGGGCAGCCTCCAAGCCGTTTTGTTCATCGGCCAACTGGTTGACGTTTAAGACTTCGTTTTGGTTGTTCATTTTTTCAGCACCCGCAGGGCTTCTTTAATAATATTTTCAATTTTATCGTTGGGGCTTATCCCCTCGTGATACAGCTGTTCTATGGCGCGGCGGCTTTCCGGTGCGGAATAGCCCAGCGCAGTCAGCGCTTCCAGCACGCCGCTCATATAAGGCGTGTCGTCCAGCACTTTAATTTTACTGGAGCCTTGCACGCTGACGGCGTCCATTTTGTCTTTGAGCGAAGCGATAAGCTTCTCTGCCGTTTTGGACGTAAAGCCGAAAATGCCCGTTAAAATTTTGGGATCGCGTTTGACAATAGCCGCATGGAAATCCGCCACCGAACGCAGCGCTTTGTTTAAAAATTCCAGCGCTTTTTTGGCCCCCGTATTGGGAATGGCGGTTTTAAACAGCGTCCACAGTTCTTTATCCTCTTTGGACAAAAATCCGTACAGCACCGTGCCGTCATACGGAGAAATGGACTCGGCGATATACAGCGCGGCTTCCCGTCCGGCTTCCAGTTCGGCGGTGTTGTTTTTGGTCATGTTTACCTCATAACCCACGCCACCGCACACGATGATGACGGATTCTTCGCGCGTTTCCAGGATTTGGCCTTGGAGGTATGCAATCATATCTTTATTTTAGCAAAAAAATAACGGCTTCTCCGGTTGTGGAGCCTGTTACCGGACGACCTTTATCTGGCGGGCCGGTCCGGCGGAGCCTTTTGGAGCGCCGATTTCAAAATAAAGTTTCCGTTGTAAAGCAGAGGCGTTGAATGGCCTTTGACCGGAGCGGAATTTTCAATGGAAATTTTGGGGAACGGCGCAAGGATGACCGGTTTTTTGCCGTTTGATTGGAGGCGCTTGACCCGTTTTTTTTTTTTGATACACTTTTTGCATGAAGAATAAGAAAAACGCCGCTTTTACCTTAATAGAGCTGTTAGTCGTTGTTTTAATCATTG
>CALUXH010000025.1 GCA_944324695.1 uncultured Elusimicrobiales bacterium
GCTGATAGTTGACGTTCAGGTCAGCTTCCAGCGTGGCTTCGTGCTGGGCCGTGCGATCCTGGAAGGCATAGCCGTCCACGGAGAAGGTCCATTTGTTCCAGGCATAGTCCACACCGATGTTGAAGATACGGGCATCTTGCAGGGCTTCATACGGGTCAGAACCATAAATGGTTTTACCAAATACCAAGCCGGGGGCATAACCGCCGAATGTAGACACGAAACCTTTCTGGTAGATGAAAGCAGCGCGGGGCGTGAAAGCTTCCAGGTTCAGCGCGCCGTCCACTTTGACCATGTACGGGTTGTCGTGGCTTTCTTTGATCAGACGGTTGCCGTCATGGCCGCGGGCATATTCCACGCTCAGCAGGCCGGCTTCCGGAGTCAGGGACAATTTGGCGCCGTAGAACCCGTTGTATTCTTCCCCATTGGGGATCCAGGCATTGTCTTTCAAAGCGTAACCGTAGATCTGGGCTTTGAGCAGGTCGGACAGGTTCAACGCAATGTCCGCTCCGAAGAGAGTGGCACCCTCGGAAGAAACCGGGTTTAAGCTCGGATTATTCATTCTCTGCGTTTTACCGGCGATCAAGGTGACGGATTTGAAATCATCGGAATAGGTCAGTTTGGCCGCATCCAAAGACGTTACATCCGTCAAGGCAGCCATATAACCGTGGCGGGGGCCGAAGTACATGACGGCGCTGCTTTCATCACCGTAGAACTGGCGGCCGACCGTTACTTCAAAGCAATCAAACAGATTGGACAGAACCATATTGGCTTCGGCCAAATACACGTCTCTCCAATAATCGTTCAGGTTCTGTCCCTGCTCGGCACCGTCCCACAGATTGCTGTACACAAACTGTACGTTGGCTTTCACATCCTCGGTCAATTCGGCGGACAAGCCGGCCATAACACGGGAAGCGGCGCCGTTGGCGGCAGCGTTGCCCAGGTTATTTTCCGCGCCAATGGCTTCAATTTCACCAATGACGTCTACATTGTCCAACACACTGGCGTTGGCGGCCACGGGCCAAGCCATGGTAATCGCTAACGCTAAGCAAGGCCAAGCCAAAAGCAGGCCAAGTAGTTTCTTCATGCAGTTACTCCTCCTTAATAGTTTAAACTACCCTACCCCAAAACTTTATCTTATTGTCAAAATTTTTTCAAGTTTTTTTTTACACAGGTTTAATATCGTCTTGACAAGGCACACAAATACTGCTATATTTTCTCCCCGCGCGCGGCGCGCTTGAAAGAAAAAGCGGAAAACATTATACTTATAATATATATATTACACAAGGAGCCGGTATGAAAAAATCCGTTTTCTTTACACAAAAATCCAGAGGGTTTACCATGGTGGAGCTGTTGACGGTGGTGCTGATTATAGGGCTGCTGGCGTCGGTGGCGTTGCCTCAATACCGCCGCAGCGTATACCGGGCGGAAATGATGGAAGGGATGAGCCATGGCAAAACGATTTACGATTCGGCTCTGCGTTACAAATCCGTCAACGGGGAGGCTCCCACCAATTTTAATCAGCTGGACGTCGGCTTTGCCGGGACCAATATTAACGGCAGCTCTTTTACGGACGGAGCGTTCACCTATATGCTTAACGCCACGAACGTCAACATCCGCAACGACAAGGCCGGCTATGACCTGCAGATGTATTTCCCCACCGTCAGCGACAGCGGGGTGAGCGCCCCCTTGTATTGCTGTCCCATCGCGGGCAGCGCAACCGGAAAATGGGTATGCAAAAGCGCCAGCGGCGGCGGTGAATCAAGCGGTTGTTACGAAATTAAATAAAACTCCCCGGGCTGAAGCCCGGGGTATTTCGTTTGCGCTAATAAATTCAAAACCCCGCCTGTGAGCGGGGTTTTTTACAAGTCCGAAAGCGGCGTTCAGCGTTTTTTGCGTTTAAAAAATTTGGAAAACGCGGCATGTTTTTTGCCCGTTTTGCCGCCGCGTTTTTTTCCGTGCGGCTTGCCCACGCGGCTTTGCAGCGGAGCAACGGAAACGGATGAAGGAATTTTTTTCTTTCCTCCCGCGCGCACCACTCGGAACCCGGCCCGCGCCGTAGCCTCCCCGGCGGAAGGGACGGGCGGCACGGCTGCAGACTGCTTTTTCTGTTTGTTCTTGGGAACAGAAAGACTTCCATTCTTCCGTTCGGATGCGGACGCTTGGGCCGTGTTCGTCAAATCAGAACCGGCGGTTTTTCTTCCTGCTTTCTCCGAAAGCGGCCGCAAAATCTCCGACGCTTTCTTTTCCGCGGCTTCTTTGAGGCGTGATGTTTTTTCTTTTTTGCGCGGAGCGTCCGGCGTAAATTTGGGTTTGGGCAGCGGTCTGTCCGTTTTGGTCAATTCCGTCAATTTGCCCAAACGGCAGACGCGGCAAATGTCTTTCCATTTATCCGTATCTTCCGCCACAAAAGACAAAGCCGTCCCCGCTCCCCCCGCGCGGCCCGTACGGCCGATGCGGTGTATGTAATCTTCGGGGCATTGGGGCAAATCGTAATTAATCACGCAGGAAATGTCCGCCACGTCCAGACCGCGTGCGGCCACGTCGGTAGCCACCAGTGCGGGCACGTCCCCCAGGCGGAACTGCTCCATAACCTGCCGGCGGCGGCTCTGAC
>CALUXH010000026.1 GCA_944324695.1 uncultured Elusimicrobiales bacterium
GTTTGCCACGCATAAAAACCGCACAGCAAAGCCCCCAAAAGCACCTGGTTCAGCCCGCCGAAAGCCGCGGCCGCTTCCGGCCCGAAAGAACCGATAAATACCGGCATGGCGCAGGCGGGCAAAAGGCCCCACGCCAGCGGCCGCCATAAAGCGCGGCTGCCCATCAACAAAGCATATGCGGCGGCGAAAAACGCCATGGACAGCGTTTCCATATACACCAGCGGCACGCGCAGCTCCCACAGCCAGGCAAAAGCGCACCAAGCGGCGGCAAAAACCGTAACAGCGCGGTCCATTCCCTGCGTAAACAGCGGATAACTGACCGCCGCCATAACCGTCAGCAACACAAAACAGCCGCCGGCATTTAAGCCCCACAAGTCGGTAATGCCAAAAAACAGCATGCCTTTTCCGAATAAAGAAAAGGCCAGCGACGCATGAGTCAAAAACGCTTTCAGCGCGCCTTCCCGGCGCCCCGCGCCGTACCGGCATGCGGCGGCGACCAGCACAAAAGCCGCGCCAAACCATATCATATTGCGCAGGGCAAAGAAAAACAGCGCCGCCAAACACGCCAGCCAGGCCCCGAAAGCCAGCAGGACGGACACCATGAAAGGCACTTTTTCTTCTTTAGGCATGTTTTCCCTCCCGGCGGCTTAACATATACACGCCCCACGCGCTGGCCACAAACAGCAGCAGCAAAGCCACCACCGTAACTAAAAACCCGCCCACGCGCAGCCCGGAAATAATACGCTCGGCCAGCAGACAGTCCGCCGCCAGCGCGCAAAAGCCCAGCTGCGCCGCGCCGCGGCGGAAAGCATAGGCATATACGGCAAAAAGCAAAACCAGGCACAGGCAGGCCCAAAACCACGGCCCCCAGTTATTCAGCCCGCGCACAAAACACGCCGCCAACACCATAAACAAAAAGAAAAGCGAAAACCACCCGCCGCGCCGCGTTTTAAAATACGCCCGCTCCGCAAACGCAAAACATAAAACATTGAGAAAAAACACCCACAGGAACAACACCGTCCCCGTGCCGGCGCGGTATAAAAACGGCCCGTAATACGCCAGCAAATACCCGTTGCTTACCGCCGCCCACAAAAGCCACAGCCATCGGTTGCCCCCCAGCGCGGCCAGAGGCAGCAGGCACAAAGCCCAGGCAAAGCAAAATTCATAGGCAAACGCGCCGGTCTGATATACCTGCCCGTATACGGCAAAAAACAAACCGATGAAAAAACCGCACGCAAAGCCGCACACTTTACCCGTTCCCGTTTGCAGGCCTTTATAATACGCACCCGCCGCGCACAGCACCAGGCCAAAAAGCGGCAGGGCAAATTTACACACCGCGCCCAGCGCGGCCCAGTTATACGCCAAAAAACACGCCACGCCCGCCAAAAACAACGCCGCGCCCGTCACGCCGCAAAGCGGCGCCAGCCAGACGGGGAAAACCGGACGGAACAGAGAAGAAAAACTTTTCATAAGACTATTGTACAATTATACGGGCCTGTGCGCGAATTACTATAATGAATATATGGAAAATATTTTGGAAGAAGCGCAAAAAAATACGCAGGAAGCGTTTGCCATGCTGCGCCAAACCCGCGCCGTAACGGCCTGGGACTTGCAGGGGGCGCAGGTGCATTTGGTGGGCTCTCTGGCCTGCGGTCTGTATTATGGCAGCCACGACCTGGACTTGCACGTATACACCGACCCGTTTGACATGTCCGCCGGATTTGCGGCCATGGGTATCATAGCCAAACAAAAAGGGTTTAAACGCCTAACCTGCACCAATTTATTAGGCGCTCCGGACGGCTGCGTGGAATGGCACGCCTGGTTTGACGACGCTCAAGGCAAAGAATGGACGCTGGACATTATGCATATTGTGCGCGGCAGCCGCTATGACGGTTTTTTTGAGCGTCAGGCGCAGACCATAAAAGACATGCTGACCGATGACGCGCGCGCGGCCATTTTACATATTAAAAAAGCCCTGCCCCCGCAGCCGCACACCGGCGGAATTTGGATTTATGCCGCCGTCTTGCGGGACGGCATACGCACGCCGCAGGAATTTGCCGCCTGGTACGCCAAACAGGATAAAAACCGCATACTGGAGTGGCCGCTTAAAAAATGACGTATATTTTAGCCGCGGCGGTATTGGCCGCCGTATATTTTATCCTCACACGCAAAGCCGATAAATTTATTTTTTATCCGGTACGCGGTTTTTTGGCCGGAAAACTGCCCGGGGAAACTTTTTTCCTGCCTTCGGGCAACGGCAAAATACAAGCCCTGTATATCCCCGCGCGGGAAGGAAAAGAAACCCTGCTTTTTTTCCACGGCAACGGCGGCAATCTCTCCCACTTTGCGCCGTTTGCGCAACGTTACGCCGCGCACGGGTTCGGTATTTTCATGTTTGATTACCGCGGCTTTGGCAAAAGTACGGGCCGCGTCAGCCAAAAAGGGGCCTTTGAGGACGGACAAACGGCCTTAAATTACCTGCTGCACGCCAAAAAAATCCCCCCGCAAAACATTGTGCTGTGGGGCTATTCGCTGGGAAACAGCATTTGCCTGCACACCGCCGCCCGGAATGCCGCCCTGCCTTTTAAAGCCGTCATATCCCAAAGTCCGTTTACCTCCAGCGCGGAAATGGCCGCCTACGCAGTAAGCAAGCATTACAAACCTTGGGACTGGAAACAAAAAATCCTGCAGCCGTTTATTTATCTGATTTTATGGAACCGGCTGATGGACAATACGCGCCCAATCGGCCGCGTACGAGCCCCCCTGTTGGTAGCTTACAGCAAACAAGACGAACGCATTCCCTGGCAGATGAGCGCGGCGCTGGCGCGCCTGGCCCCGCACGGTACGCAGGCCTACGCTTCCCCCCGCGGCGGCCACGGGGAATTCGGCTGGCTGGAAAAAAGAGCGTTGGATTTCTTGGCAGGGGTCAAATAAATATTTTAAAAACACCCATAGCATATATCCCTGAAAAACACTTGACCAGCGGAAACGGGTGCATTTCGGTGCGGCCCCGTGCCATACCGTATCACACCGGCACCGGATAGCCTATACAAAAAATTCCCCGGTCCAACACCCCGGGGAACAAAAAAATTTTCCGCTTTAGACGACTCAGGATGCGGCGGGTATTTCTATCGCCTGCAGTTCCCGTTCTTCCTGGGCGGCAATATCCCGCAAGGCATTTTGATACTCTTCATTGCTACGCACCGTTTTTAACAATCCCGCCCGCACGCCGTTATATTTCTCCATGACGGGGCGGGCCTTTTGAACCCACGCGGAGCGAGCATCTTCACTCAAGCCGGGCATCTGCGCCATCGCCGCCTCAATACGCGCCTCATTGCCGGCATCATACTTCGCTTGCGTTTGACGTATACTCAGATCTTGCAAAGCCTCATTGACTTTCTCCGTCGCTTCCATATCCAGCCTGTTTACTTCTGCCACGCTCCACCCCTCTTCCTGGGCCTGCTGACGTATGCGGCGGCGGTAAGCCGGCAGGGTATCCACTATCAGCTGCGCCTCGGACGCGGCCTCCGGACCAAATTGCTGTCCAATCTGAGCCACAAGCGCCGCACTTTCTTTTTTCCAGGCCGTTTCCTCTTTTTCCAACGATTGCGGGTCCTGCCTAAAAACCTGGGAAACCCGCTCCCCGCTTTCTTCCTGTTGCACCTCTTTTAAAATTTTTTCTTTCAGGACGTCATTGCGCACCTGGGTCAGAGTCGCGGGGCCGCTTTCCGGCGCCGTACTTTGCACAATCTGCTCCAAAGAGTTTTGCTGTTCTTCCTCCAAGGCCAACAATTTTTCCTTCGCCGCGGCGGCGTTTTGCGGCGTACGCCAAACCTCCATGCGTTTGGCCACATATTCATCCAGCACTGGGCGCATGGCGCTGGAAGTTTTTCCCCCATATGTTTGCTCTATTTTTTGTAAGTATTGCTCATTTTCCGCGCGCATCTGCATTTCCATCTTATTCAAAGACTCTTCATTGTTTAACTGCTGCAGTTGCCGGTTATATTTATTATTGACGGCCTGGGCCTGAATTTGTTTTTCCTGCGGATCGCCGGGGGCATTTAAGGTTTGGGCCATTTCCTGCTGATAGTTTTTCATGATGTTTTCAGCGCGTGAAGCAGCGGCGGCACCGTAATTGGCCCCCACATCCTTCACTATCCCCGCCGATTGGGCAGCCAGCCGACGCACCACTTCCTCCGCCGGGCCGCCCGCTGCGCGCGCGTCGGCCGCGTATACGGCATTATCCATGGCGGGGGCTTCCCCCCGCGCACGGGACAAATACTTTTCTATATTTTGTTCTCTTTTGCTTTTGGGCAATAAAGCCGAAGCAATGGCACGGTCCATCCCACTGGAAAAATTTTGCAGGCGGCGGGCCAGGGCCTGCTGTTCGCGGCGAGTCTGCATCGGCGCAAACGAAGACCAAATGCGCCGGACATCTTCTGCTCTGTTGCTTTCGGAACCGGCATAGGCCGACGGCGCTCCGGAAGAAACAGGCGCAGGCGGCGCATAAGAAGGATAACGCCGCGATCCGTTCCCATAAGCCGTGGAAACGGCGCCGGTGGACGGGGCCCCCGCTATAGAAAAAGGAGGAAGGGCCGCAAAAGGCTTTTGCGGATCAGCATCCGCCGAGTTGGAAAATTGCGCCGAAGGATACAATGCTATGGGCGTTTTCCCTTGTCGGTCGGCAACGGGCCGGCCGTATATCCGCCCGGCAGCGTTTTCCTCTTTCTCCGGCAACGGCCGCGCCGCAAGTGCGACGCTGTCCGGTTCCTGTACCAAAGCAGTAAAATCCGATTGAGAAGCAGTGGGAAGGGCAACGTCCGCCCCGGCCATCTGCGGCAGCGGCGCGGAAGCCGGTTTCCACAGCAGGACAAGGCCCATCAGCATCAAAATAATAAACGCCACCATCGCGTAAAAAAGGGAACGGTTTACATTCATAATCCTATTGCGCCGTCATATCGTGTTTCTTGTATTATGGGAAAAACTTTCCCCGCGGGCAAGAGTCTTTAGCCCCGGGCGGCGGGGGCCAGAAGACCCAGCGGTTTTATAGGACTAAAGCAACGGTCCTATAAGGTAAAACGCCGCCGGACTTTCACACTTCCCAGGGCGGTTACTTTATATAATGGCAACCGATGCTTTGCTTATTTTTCAGTGCCGCATAAGTAATCAACAACGCCGTTTGCGTGCCGTTGCGCAAATCCAGCAAATCCTGGTTCAGGGCATACCCTTTGTAAAACGCATCTATCTCGTTATGCAGGTGACGCAGGATTTTTTCGGCACGGCTCAAATGCGTGGCGCTGCGCACCAGCCCCACATAATTCCACATAGTGCTTTTAAGGGTAGCCAAATCTTGTTTAATCAGGTTTAAATCCGGCTGTTTGTCCGGCACCACCCACTCTTTGGGTTCCGGCAGGCGGAATGTTTCCGTTTGTATATCCGCCGCATCCGCCGCCGCGCACAGAAACCCCGTGGCCACCGCTTCCAAAAGCGAGGTGCTGGCCAGGCGGTTGGCCCCGTGATAGCCGGTGCAGGCCGTTTCTCCGACAGCGTTTAAGTGCAAGATATTCGTGCGCCCTTCCGGCGTGGCGTACACGCCCCCGCAAAAATAATGCGCCGCCGGCACCACGGGGATGGGTTGTTTGGTAATATCCACGCCTTCTTTGAGACAGGTTTCATAGATGGCGGGAAAACGTTCTTTGATATGTTGCGCCGGCTCATGCGTAATATCCAAATACACGCAGTCATGCGAAGTTTTCAGGCGTTCTTCCTCTATGGCGCGGGCGACGATGTCGCGCGGGGCCAAATCTTTAAGCGGATGGTATTTCTCCATAAAGGCCTCGCCTTTACAGTTACGCAAAACAGCCCCTTCCCCGCGCAGGGCTTCGGAAATTAAAAAACTTTTTCCTTTGGCAAACACCGTCGGGTGGAACTGCATAAATTCCATATTCATCACGCGCGCGCCCACGCGGTAGGCCATGGCGATGCCGTGCCCGTATGCGTGGGCCGCATTGGTGGTATGGCGGTATACCTGCCCCACCCCTCCGGTGGCGAGCACCGTTTTCTTGGCCTTGACGGCATATACTTCGCCGGTTTTGTTATCCAGCACATACGCGCCGAAACACGTCAGCGGAGCATAACGGTCCATCACGTCCGTGGAACTGTGCGAAAGAGTCAGCAAATCCACCGCGGCGGCATTTTCCCGCACGGTAATATTTTTCTCTTTGCGCAAAGCCTTGTGAATAGAAGAAAGCAAAGAATGCCCGGTAGTGTCTTTCCAGTAAATAATACGGTTCTTCGTATGGGCCCCTTCGCGGGTAAAAAGGAGCTTTCCTTTTTCATCGCGCGAAAAATCCGTATGCAAATCCGTCAGAAAAATCTGTTTTACCGCGCGGCAACCGGCAGAAGAAAGCGTGCGCACCGCGTTTTCGTTGCACAGGCCGGCTGTGGCCAGGCGCACATCTTTTAAAAGACCTTCCACATCCAAATCCGGCTCATATACAATCCCCCCCTGGGCCAGATCACTGTTGGCCGTGTCCCAGTCGCCGCAGCTGAGCAGCATCACGCGCAGCCCGCGCCGCGCGGCCTCATACGCATACACCGAGCCGGCAATCCCCGCCCCGATGACCAAACAATCCGTTTCCTGTATTTTCATATAGATATTATATAAAAAGCCCCCCGGGGCCAGATATGCCGAACTATAGTTTTTGCTTGCATTTGGACAAAATAAAATGTTATACTGCTTTTTCTTTTTTAAAGTTATAAAAATTTTGTATAATATATTTGTCCAAGATGATTCTCCTCTCCCCTGAATGAGCGGATTTCTAAAAAAGGAGAATGAACATGAAAAAACATAACATACTGGACGTCATTGCTGAGGCGTTTGCAAAAGTAGGGGACAACGTACTCGGCGCACACTACACGACCTACCGCAGCAAATAAGGCCGTGTCAGCCTAGCCAAACGGGGCGACCCTTTTGGCAGACGGGAAGAAGATTTCTTCTTTCCCGTCTCAAACCAGGCCGATTTGATATATCAAAAACCCCGCCGGAAGGCGGGGTTTTTATTCAAATACTGCCAGTTTTCAGTTGCCACACTTGCTGACCGGAGAAGTATAACCCATACTTTTGCAAATTTCTTTGCCTTCGTCCGTCAGCCCCAAACATTTAGGTTTAGATATAGCCCCGCCGGAAACGGCAGCCTCCTGATAGACACAAATCCCGTAGTCTCCGTCATTATGAGTGGCCTCTACATAACTTTGATTGCGGATGGAAAGGGTAAAGTTGCTTCCTTTATACGTACTTCCGCTGGCTCCGGCCAGTTCCAACGGCAGCAGGTTGAAACTGACGGGGATGGAGGCGGTGGCCCCTCCGTACAAACGGTCATAATAATACATGTCACGCGCCGCAGCCACCTGCTCGGCCAAAGAAAGCCCTTCCGAAAATTTGGCGCGCTCCACCGACCTGCGGTATGAGCCGATGGCTATCCCCGTCAAAATAGCCAGGATGACCACCACGGCCAGCAATTCCGCAAGCGTAAAAGCGCGGCGGTTCAAAAATTTTTCCATAGTATTCTCCTGTTCGTCTTATATTATCTTTAGTATATAGGTTTTTAGGAAAAAATTCAAATTTTGCCCCTCTTGAAAGCTCCCCATAAAATACTATAATAAGGAAAATATCCCCTATAATCAGGAGTGTTTTATGCCAGAACTGCAAGTTTTTGCTCCCGCCGACGGGAAACTGATCCCTTTGGAGCAGGTGCCCGATCCGGCTTTCAGTGAACATATGCTCGGAGACGGGATTGCCGTTGCCCCCGCATCCGGTTTTACTGTTGCTCCGTTTGACGGCCAAGTCGTCAGCGTACATAAAGCGCTGCACGCGGTCGTAGTGTCCCGCCCGGGAGTGGAAGTGCTGATCCATGTGGGCGTGGAAACCGTAAATTTGCAGGGAAAAGGATTTAAAGCTTTAGTCAAAGCAGGAGATCAAGTAAAACGGGGCCAAAAACTTACCGAATTTGACCCCGATTTTTTGGCCAAAAACGCCCCAAGCAACCTGGTCATTTTACTCGTCACCTCTCCGGACGGGGCACAGTTAAACAAATTTCCGGTGTCCGAAGTAAAGGCGGGGCAGGACGCCGTGTTCAGCCTACCCTGCACGCAGGAAGAAGCCTCTTCCACTGACCAAACGCAGGCTCATGAGTGGTTAGCCTCGCGCAAAGTAATCATCCCCAATTTAAACGGTCTTCACGCACGCCCCGCCGGACGTTTGGCCGACGCCGCCAAAAAATTTCCTTTCCCCGTACAGTTGGTTTGCGCAGAAAACATGGCCGACGCCAAAAGCCTGGTAGCGGTGATGGGGTTGTCCCTCTCGCACGGCAGTGAGGTATGGGTGCGTGTGCCGGCCGACGCACCGGAAGCGGCGACGGCCCTGCAGGAACTGACTTCCCTGTTGGAAAGCGGCCTGGGGGAAAGCGAAGCAGACGCTGAGGCCTGCACGCCAAGTCAGCCCTGTCTGTGCGCCAACCAGCCGGTAGACCTCTCTTCCTCCGCCACGCTGAAGGCATTAACGGCCTGCGCCGGCATTGCCACGGGAAAAGCTTACTTGTTCACGGCGGCCGACGTGGAATTTGAAGAAACCTCCGCCGACGCCAACGCGGAAACACAACGCCTGCAAGCTGCTTTGCAAGAAGCGGAAAACGATTTTTCAGCTGAAATTTCTTCCGCCCCCAGCAAAGCCGCCAAAGAAATTTTACAGGCGCATGCGGAGCTGTTAAAAGACCCTTTTTTGACGCAACAGGCCCAGGAGCACATCAAACAGGGCAAAAGCGCGCCGTTTGCGTTTAACGAAGCTGTACGCGCCAGTATTGATGTATTGAAAAAAACAAAAAACCGCTTCTTGCTTGAACGCATCGCTGATTTTAAAGACCTGCGCCGAAGAATTTTGCTCAAACTGACGGGCGGACAGGCGAAAAAGCCGGACTTGCCGGAAAATTGCATCATCGTTGCCGATGAACTGCTGCCCTCTGACCTGGCCTTTTTTGAGGACCGCGTGCGCGGTGTGCTGTTGGCTTACGGCTCCCCTACGGCGCATGTATCCATCTTACTGCGCAATATGGGCATGCCCTCGCTGGTCGGCGCGGGCGAATGCGTGCTGTCCATAGAAAACGGGACGGAGCTGGGGTTAAACGCCGCTGAAGGGTTGGTATATGTCCGGCCCACGGCAGAGCAAATTAAACAGCTGGACGATTTGCTTGCCCAGGAACAGCAAAAACGCGAGCAAAACCAAAAAGCAGCCAAAGAACCCGCCCTCACCCGAGACGGCGTGCGCGTATATGTCTGCGGCAATGCTTCCAACGAAAACGAAGCCCTGGCCGCGGCGGAAAACGGCGCGGACGGACTGGGACTGGTACGCACGGAATTTTTATTTTTCCAGGGCAACGAACCCCCCTCCGAAGAGCGGCAATTTGTGCTATATCAAAACATCGCCGGCGCCTTGACGGGAAAGCATGTAACCCTGCGCACGCTGGACGTCGGGGGAGACAAACCCGTGCCTTATATGCCCCTGCCGCCGGAAGAAAACCCCATCGTGGGTCTGCGCGGTATACGCAATTACGAGGCGTATCGAGACATTTTCCTCTCCCAAATCCGCGCCATGCTGCGCGTGCGTCCGGCCGGTACCGTACGCATTATGCTGCCCATGGTAGCGTTTGTGGAAGAATTTTGGGCTTATAAAAATTTAATCGAAGAAGAAAAGAAAAAGCTGGATATCACCGCACCGGTAGAAATAGGGATGATGGTGGAAACCCCCGCCGCCGCATTGACGGCCAAGCAGTTTGCCTCGTATGCGGATTTCTTTTCCCTGGGCACCAACGACCTGACGCAATACACCCTGGCCATAGACCGCGGGCATAAAACCTTGTGCGCGCGGGCGGACCATTTGCACCCGGCAGTACTGGATTTAATAGGCCGCACCTGCCGCGGCGCACAAGCCTACAATCGTCCCGTGGCCGTATGCGGCGCCATGGCGGGTGATTTGCAGGCCGTGCCGCTGCTGGTCGGTTTAGGCGTAACGGAACTGGCCGTTGGCGCAAACGCCATTGCCCAGGTAAAAGCGCTGGTCCGCACGCTGGACCAAGCCCGCTGCGCCAAAGCGGCCGCCCAGGCATGTGAGCTGGAAAGCGCGCAGCAGGTACGCGCGCTGGTGAAAAAAGAATTTGGCGTATAACATTAAGGAGAAGAATATGCAAAACATCAAAACTTTTCTGGCTCCCCTAGGACGGGGCCTGGTGAAGCTGGGCAAAGCGCTCATGCTGCCCATCGCCGTACTGCCTATCGCCGGGCTGCTTTTGCGCCTGGGTCAGCCTGACCTGTTAAATATTGCCTTCGTAGCCGAAGCGGGACAGGCCGTATTTACCTACCTGCCGATTATTTTTGCGCTCGGCATTGCCATCGGTTTTGCCGATGAAAACCACGGCGCGGCCGCCTTGGCGGCGTATGTGGGATACGTGATTTTAACCGCATCCCTGCACGTGTTGGATGAAAGCATTGACATGGGCGTGTTGGGCGGCATCATCGTAGGCGTTACCGCCGGGCTGCTCTATAACAAATACAAAAGCATTAAACTGCCGTCTTACCTGGCGTTTTTCGGCGGGCGGCGTTTTGTGCCCATTGTAACGGGGGCCGCGTGTTTGGTCATTGCGGGACTGGCGTATTTTGTTTGGCCGCCCATCGCGCGCGTTATCGGCGCGTTTGGCGATTGGACCATTACTTCGGGCAATATCGGTCTGTTTTTCTACGGCTTTGCCAACCGCCTGCTTATCCCGCTGGGCTTGCACCACATTTTAAACAACCTGGTCTGGTTCCAGTTTGGCGATTTTGAAATTATCAAAGAAGGCGTGGCCACCGTCCTGCATGGGGACTTGACGCGCTTTTTCGCGGGCGACCCCATGGCCGGGCCTTTCATGGCGGGCTTCTTCCCCGTGATGATGTTCGGTTTGCCGGCGGCGTGTCTGGCCATGATTGCCACGGCCAAAACCGCGCGCAAAAAAGCCATCGGCGGTCTGCTCCTGTCCATGGCGCTGACGTCTTTTTTAACCGGTATTACAGAGCCCATTGAATTTTCGTTCATGTTCCTGGCCTTCCCGCTGTATGTATTGCATTCGTTGCTGACGGGTTTGTCCATGGTCGTCATGAATACGCTGGACGTAAAGCTGGGCTTTACGTTCTCCGCCGGACTGTTTGACTATCTGCTCAGCTACGGCTTGGGCAAAAACGGCCTGTATCTAATCCCGGTCGGCATCGTATACGGACTGGTATATTATTTCCTGTTTAAATGGGCCATCGTTAAATTTAACCTCACTACCCCCGGGCGCGAGCCGGAAGAAACGGAACAGGAAGCCGCACCCGCCGGGCAGGAAACGCAAAACGCCGCTCCAGCCGTACAGGAACAAGCTGCCGCCGCAGCCGCCGCTGACGATGTTCCGCAGGCAGACGACCAAAGCCGCGGAGCCAACTACCTGCGCGGACTGGGCGGAAAAAGCAATATTAAAACTATTGACGCATGTGCCACGCGCCTGCGCCTGGTAGTGGCCGATGCGGAAAAAATCAATGTCCCCGCTTTAAAAGCCCTGGGCGCGCGCGGCGTGGTAAAAGCCTCCGGCGGCGTGGCGCAGGTCATCATCGGGCCGGAAGCGGACCTGATTTCCGACGAAATTAAAAAATACCTGAAATAATATGAAACTGATTATCACAAAACATAATTTGGGCCTTTGGGCCGCATCTTACATTCGCTCCCGCTGGGCCGCGCGGGAAAAAGACCCGTTCGTGCTGGGTCTGCCCACGGGCGGCACGGTGGTGGACATGTACGCCGCCCTTTCGGGACTGGTTAAAAACGGCAAGATGAGTTTTAAAAACATCGTCACGTTTAACATGGACGAATACGTGGGCCTGCCGCCGGAGCATGACCAAAGTTACCACTATTACATGAAGCACAACTTGTTTGACCACGTGGACATCGCCCCGCAAAACGCGCATATTTTAAACGGACAGGCGGCGGATTTACACGCCGAATGCGCCGCGTATGAGGCCGCCATCAAACAGGCCGGCGGAGTGGATTTGTTCTTGGGCGGCGTGGGCCGCAACGGACACCTGGCGTTTAATGAACCTGGCTCTTCTTTTGACTCCCGCACGCGCGTCATGGAACTGACTGAAAGCACCCGCCAGGCCAATTCCCGCTTTTTTGGCAACGACCCCGCCCAAGTGCCCTCCCGCGCCTTAACGGTGGGCATCGGCACGGTACTGGACAGCAAAGAGCTTCTGTTCCTGGCCAGCGGCGAAAGCAAGGCCGAGGCCGTGGCGCGCCTGGCACACGGCGAAATAACCCCGCAATGGCCCATTACGGCTCTAAAGACGCACCCGCGCGCGGCCCTGCTGGCCGACCCGGCCGCCGCCTCCGCCCTGACGGGGCAGGCCAAAGAACAACTGGAGCGGTCTTTGCTTCAGCGGCCGGAAGAAGACGTCATTGTAACTTTATAGAATAAGGGGGATGGCGTGAAACATCAGCTGATTATTAACGCCCGCGTCATAACGGCGGAAAAAATATTGCCGGATCACTGCATTGAAATCAAGAACGGCAAAATTGCCGTCGTATTCCCGTGCGAACGTCTGCAGGCGCTGGAAGAAGGCGTAGAAATTTTTGACGCCAAAGGCGCTTACGCCGCCCCGGGCCTGATAGATACGCATATTCACGGCTTTGCGGGCTTTGGGCCGGAGCTGGCTTCGGAAGAAGCCCTGCTGTATATGTCCGAAGCCTTGGCGGAAAACGGCGTAACGGCCTTCTGCCCCACGCTCTACTGCGGCCAGCCGGCGGATATGCTGCGGCGCATTGAAAACACCGTGGGGGCATTTGGCAAAGAAAAAGGCGCGCATATTCTGGGTTACCACCTGGAAGGGCCTTTTATCTCCCCCAAAAAGCCCGGGGTCATGAAACCGCAGGACATTTCCCTGATAGACATCCCCGCGCTGGAGCGGCTGTATGAGGCGGCGCAAGGCCACATTGCCAACATGACCGTCGCGCCGGAACTGCACGGCATAGAACTGCTGGTAAAATTCTGCAAAGAACGCCGTATTTTGCTGCAGGCCGGCCATACGGACGCCACCTACCAAGAGTTTATGCACGGGGCCGAACTGGGCATTACGCACGCAACGCATTTGTTTAACGCCATGCGCGAATTTAACCACCGCGAACCCGGTGCCGCCGGGGCCGTGCTGATGCACCCGGAAATTTCGGCCGAAATTATAGCGGACGGCAAACACGTATGCCCGGAAGTGGTGGCCTTTTTGGCCCGCGTCAAACCCGCGGAAAACATCGTGCTGATTACCGACGCCCTGCGCCCCACCGGCCAGTTGCAACCGCCTTTTACCGCCAATGACGAGGACGTTATCCTTCAGGACGGCGTATGGCGGCGCACGTCGGACCAGGTCATAGCCGGCTCCAGCCTGACCATGCTGCAGGGAATCAAAAACCTGGTGTCCTTCGGACTGACGCTGCCGCAGGCCGTGGCGTGCGCTTCTGCCAATCCGGCGCGTCTGCTGGGCCTGACAAACAAAGGCGCTCTGGGCACGGGTATGGATGCGGACATTACGCTCTTTGACGCGGAGTTCCGCCCCGTACGCACCTTTTTGGCCTAACCAGCATTCAGCCCGCCTCCGTTTACGGAGGCGGGTTGAAAAAACATTTTAAATACAGGGTATTTATTACCCCCCTGTGCCTACCCATCCGCTGCAGGGGTTAAATCCATAGGAATTATTACAAGGAATATTTTCTGTGGTGCAATACCACTCGATAGTTACACCGGTGTAGCCGCCAGGCCCGAAGCCGCCTGTGGCCGTGCAATAGGATGCGCTTAAATCTCCCTTCTTCTCACAAGCCTCTCTGGCCGCGGCGGCGGAAGAATGCGAGTTGGCAGTAATACACCTGGTTCCGTTACCAACCCTTTTCGCTCTCCAATAATACGGGCCGCCTTCCGGTTCTTCATCTCCAGGA
>CALUXH010000027.1 GCA_944324695.1 uncultured Elusimicrobiales bacterium
GCGGGCAGCAGGCGCGGCTGCATTTCCACCACGCTGACCTCTACGTTTAAAGAGGACATTAGTGAAGCAAATTCGCAGCCTATCACTCCGCCGCCGATAATGGCCAGGCGTTTGGGCAGGCGCGGGATTTGGAAGATATTGCTGTTGTCGTAAATTTTATCGTGTATTTTATCAAACGGCGGCGGCACGAAAGCTTCGCTGCCCGCGGCTATGATGATATAGTCAAAGGTAAATTCTTTTGCGCCTTCGGCGGTTTGCGCCGTCAGCGTATGCGCGTCTTTAAACGCGGCGGCGGCGGGTACGACGCTGATTTTGGCCTGTTTAAACAGTACGCCGATACCGCCGGTCAGTTTGCGCGTGACGGCCTGCTGGCGCGCCTGTATTTTGGGCCAGGAAATTTGCCCGAGCAAAGCCTGCGCCTGGGTTTGCGCACCGTCTTCGCAAAAGCGGGCTATGTCCCGTACGGCGTCAAAGCGGTGCGCCGCGTCCAGCAGAGATTTGGAAGGGATGCAGCCGCTGTTAAGACATACCCCGCCCAAGAGGTTTTTTTCAAAAACGGTTACTTCCGCGCCCAAACGCGCGGCGGACAGGGCGGCCGGATAACCGGCGGGGCCCGCGCCGATGACGGCAACTTTTAGAGCCATATGTCCCCCTGAAATAAAAATGCCAAACTTTCTTGTATTCTAGCATTAAAAAAGGCGGGAAAAAACATATAATTAAGTTATGTCCCAAAAACAAAAACCCTCTTATCTGGGGCACCGCCAACGCATACGCGGGAAATTTGCCGCCGGCGGTCTGGATCCATTTTTGGATCACGAAACGCTGGAACTGTTGCTGACGTATTGCATTGCGCGGCGCGATACCAAGCCCGCGGCCTGGGCACTGTTAAAGCGTTTCGGCAATCTGTCTGCCGTGCTGGACGCCCCGTATGAAGAACTTTGCGCCGTCAAAGGCATAGGGGAACAGAGCGCGTTGTTTTTAAAGCTCATCCGCGCCGTATTTAAAAGATATTCTTTGGAAGAAGTCAAAGAACGGGTGACCGTACGTACTCCGGAGCAGGTGTTGGCCTATTGCCAGGCCTCTTTGTCGGGGCAGACCGATGAATGTTTGGAGTTGATTTATCTGTCCGTTCGTAACACGATTATCGGTACGGAAGTGGTGGCCCGCGGCGGATTGGACCGCGTCAGCGTATCCCCGCGCACCATTGTGGAGCGCGCCCTGGCGGCCAAAGCGGCGGCGGTTATTCTGGTGCATAATCATCCTTCCGGCGATCCTACCCCGTCCATGGAGGATGTGGTGCTGACCAAAGAAGTAGCCCGCGCGGCGGCGCTGCTGGGCATTGCAGTGCATGATCATATTATTATAGGCAAGGGCGCCCATTACAGTTTAAAAGCCAACGGGAAAATATAAAACCCCCGCCGGAAGGAAACGGAGTTTTCTTCTTGTTGTCGGCGGCGGGAAAAATCAAGCGGAACTGAGATTTTGAAACAAAAGAAACCCCGGGCGTAAGCCCGGGGAGTTTCATGTAATCGGATAGGCTTTAGGCTTTTTGCGGTGTGTGTTTGTATTTAAAGATAAATGCAAACGCAATAGCCACTACCAATGCATAGGCGGCGAAAATAAACCAGGAGGTGGACCATCCCGCCGCAATTGCCTGCGATACATCCGCCGGAAATACCGCACCCTGCGCTAGTGCGCCGTGCGCGGCGGTGTAGGCGTTTTGCGGGGCATAGACGAAACGGTTGATAATTTCCTGTGCGCCCAGCGTGCCGATAGTGGCGCCCACGCCGTTGGTCATCAGCATAAACAGCCCCTGTGCGCTGGAGCGGATGGAAAGGTCTGTTTCTTTTTCCACAAACAACGAGCCGGACACGTTGAAAAAGTCAAATGCCACCCCGTATACAATCATGGACAGCACCAGCATGGATATACCTGTTATCGTAACGGGGTTGCCTATGCCGAACAGCCCAAAGCGCAGCACCCAGGCAAACATGCTGATCAGCATGACTTTTTTAATGCCGTAGCGTTTTAAGAAGAAGGGAATCAGCAAAATACAAAATGTTTCAGACAACTGAGACAGAGAGATTAAAGCGTTTGCGTTGCTGGCGCCCCAGCTGCCGGCCAAGCCTTCCAGGGAGTTGTAACTGTTAATAAACGGGTTGGCATAGCCGTTGGTAATTTGCAGGCAGCTGCCCAAAAGCATGGAGAAAATGAAAAATACGGCCATTTTCTTTTGTTTAAACAGCTTAAACGCATCCAGTCCCATGGCCTGCGCAAAGGATTTTTTCTCCTTGCTTTGGCTGACCGGGCAGTCCGGCAGCGTAAAGCTGTACAACCCCAGCACCAGCCCCAGCGCACCGGAAAGATACCACTGCGCATAGGTGTTTTGGAAACCGGTGAAATTGGATACCAGCATGGTGCAGATGAAACCCACCGTGCCCCAAATGCGCAGCGGGGGAAAAGCCTGCACGGGGTCTAAGTTTACCGTATGCAAAGCCGTGTAAGATACGGAATTGGCCAGCGCGATGGTGGGCATATACAGCGCTACGCTGAGCAGGTAAAACGTGTAGATGGATCCAAAACTGACCGGCGACTGTGAACCGAAATAAGCCGCACACATCATAAAGAAACCGGCCAGCAGGTGGCACAGCCCCAGCATTTTTTGGGCCGGCAGCCAGCGGTCGGCCAAAATGCCGATGACGGCGGGCATGAACAAAGACACAAAGCCCTGCGTGGCGTAGAACAAACCGATGTGCTGCGCCTGCCCCACATTGGCCAAAAAGGCCCCCATGGAGGTTAAGTACGCGCCCCAGACGGCGTACTGAAGAAACAACATGATTACTAAGCGCAATTTCATTTTCATAAACGTTGTTGGACGGCAGTATTCTCCGTGTTAAAATAACGGCTGTCAGTTGAGGCGGCGCAAGGCCGCTTCCAAAACCCATTGTACAAAAAATATATAATATATGTATGTGCCGCGGGCGTATCGGCGTTCGCGAAGGGAGGATGTATGGCAGATTACAGTTTTGACGTGGTGAGCAAAGTGGACATGAACGTCATTGCCGAGGCCGTCAGCGCCGCCGGTAAAGAGATTTCCAACCGCTACGATTTCAAAGGCACCCATTCCAATATTGAACTTAATGAAAAAGAAAATGAACTCAAACTTACGTCCGCGGATGAATATAAAGTCGCCGCGTTGCGTGATGTGCTGTTTACGCGTTTGGCCAAGCGCGGCGTGGCGTTGAAAAATCTGACGCCGGGCAAAGTGGAGGCCGCTTTGGGCGGCAACGCCAAGCAGAGCATTAAAATCCAACAGGGCATTGCGTCGGAAAAGGCCAAGGAAATTTCCCGCTATATCAAAGACTGCAAACTTAAAGTAGCCGCGTCCATTCAGGGAGATCAGCTGCGCGTATCTTCTAAATCCAAAGACGAGCTGCAGGCCACCCAGGCCAAACTGCGCGAAAAAGATTTCGGGCTGGATTTGCAATTTACCAATTACAGATAGGAGTATACATGAAGAAGATTGTTGTTGTAACCGTACTAGTTGCGGCGTTGTGTGCGTCGGCTTTTGCCGCACAGGATGCGACGCTGAATTTCTACCAACGCCAGGCTTTGATGCGTGGATCGGGGGCGCGTGCGGACCGGGCTTTTGCGTCTGCACTAGCAAGTGAAATCAAACGCTGGGTCATTGAACATCCGCAGGATGAAGATTTAAAAACGGCATTGCTGATGCTGGCGGATTATAACCTGCGCGCCGGCAATGACGCAGAAGCTTTGATCGCTCTGTATCAGGTGCGTTTTTATTTCCCGTCGGAACATGATTTGACTTTGCTCTCTTCCAATGTGGACCAGGCTATGCAGAATATTGACCGCGGTCAAAAAGGGCAGGCGTTGAAATTGTTGGCGGTAAATACCGAAGGCATGAACCGCCAGCAGCAGCAGGCCGCTCTGCTGGAAACGCTGGTCAAAGGGAATTTAACGGACACATACGGCCCGGTCAATGATTTGTTCAATGAATTTTTTATTGCCTATCCGGACAGCGCGCTGACGGACAAGATGACGCTTTTGCAGGGAGATTGGCACCGGCAGAACGGCAATTTCAATGCCGCCATTTTGGCGTATAAGAAAGTCAATGAACTGTTTCCCAATACGGTGTATAAAGCCGCCAGCCTGCGCATGACGGCGGATGTATATGCCGGGGATTTGGAAGATTATGAAGCGGCGGCGACTATGTACAATCAGGTGCTTAAGCAGTATCCCGATTCGGCCGAAACGGGTGTGGTATATAAACATTTGGCCGTGATGGAAGAAAACCGCAAAGATTATGCCGCGGCATTGGCTTGGTATGACAAAGCCATTAATGCCTTGGCTTCCCGTCCCGCCGCCTATGAAGCGTGGATCGGAAAGGCGGAAGTGCTGCAGAAGAACAAGGATTATCAGGGGAGTTACCGGACGCTGATCCAGGCGGCCGATTTGTTTAAAGGAGATGAAGGCAAGTACGTGTCTGCCTTGTCTAAAGCGGCGGAGCTGGCGCAGCGCCGCTTAAAAAACCCGTCCCTGCGCGCCAATGCGCTGGAACAGATTTTGGCGGCCTATCCGGCCACCCAACAGGCTCCCGAGGTGTTGTACGATTTGGGTTATACTTATGAACAGTTGGGCAAAAATGCCCAGGCCGAAGAGACCTATAAACGCCTGATTATCAATTATCCGACGGATAAATATGCTTCCCGCGCCCAGAGCCGTTTAAGCCGTTTGGAAAAATAGGGAAGTTTTTCCTTTTCCCCGCGCCGTTCAAGGGCGCGGGGTTTTTTATGACGTTAAAGCTTTGCTAAAATATATCTATGGAACTTCTGACGCAGATTTGGGATATTTTCCTGCATTTGGACGCGCACTTAAACGCTTGGGCCGGTGTTATGGGGCCGTGGCTGTATGTGGTGCTGTTTGCCGTGGTGTTTTGCGAAACGGGGCTGGTAGTCACGCCGTTTCTGCCGGGGGACTCTTTGCTGTTTGCGGCGGGGGCTTTGGCTTCCCGCGCCGGCAGCCCGATTAATTTGTGGATTTGAATTCCCGTTATTTTCGCCGCCGCCGTCATCGGCGACAGCGTCAACTACGAAATCGGCAAATGGCTGGGGCCCAAGGTGTTTACCCGCAAAGACAGCTGGCTGTTAAACCAAAACCACTTGCACAAG
>CALUXH010000028.1 GCA_944324695.1 uncultured Elusimicrobiales bacterium
TTGCGCACGGCCTCCAGTCCTTCCAAAACCTGAATTTTTGATGAATCGTATTGTTTTTCTTCTTCAGTCATGTATGGCTCCTAAATCTTTTACGATTTCTATTTTTTCAATCCACGGCTTGTCAAAATGTTTATTCAGCTCCCGTATCAGGCTTTCGCGCCGGCCGACCAGCTCATTTCTAGCTACCGACAAACGCACCGACACATACAGCACGCCGCCTTTTACGGCTGTTAACTTCCAAAATTTTTCTTTCTCACCCGTCAGCTGCGTCCACACGTGTTCCAACACCATCAAACGGTTAAAACGCGTGTTCCAGCTGTTATATTTTTTGCCCAGCTCGGCCGGCGTTTTCCATATTTCGCGCGGTTTGGCGCCGAATTTCATGGTTAAATCCGCACCGGCATAATGACGTATTTCAAATCATCTTTGCCGACAGGCTCAATCAGCACCGGCTGGGAAGCGTTGACAAAGGAAAAACTGACTTTTTCGCTGCCCACATTTTTCAGCACGTCAATGATATACTGCGGGTTAAATGCACAGTCAAAGGCTTCCTGCGTATATTCTATGGGCAGTTCGTCGGTAAATTCCATGTTCTGGGACGTAGAAGACACCGTCATGGCGTTGTTTTCCATATGAAATTTCACCGTGCTTCCAAATTCGCCGGAGCACAAAGCGGCGCGGCGGGTGGAAGCCAGCAGTTCCTTGGTAAACACTTCAAAAGAAATATTTTTCTTGGTGGGGATTACCTGTTTATAATTGGGAAAATTGCCTTCAATCAGACGGGAAATAAACGTCGTTTCGTTCATTTCAAAGCTGACTTGGTTGGAGGCCACGTTTACATTAATCAGGGTATCCTTATCGGGTTTGGACAGGGAAATAAAACGCACGACTTCATTTAAAATTTTCGTCGGAATAATAATTTTAAATTCGCCGGAACCGGGCAAAGCGGGGTGGCTGGCCACGGCCAAGCGGCCGCCGTCAGTGGCGACGACTTCAAATTTTTCCGCGGTATTATTCCACAAAAGCCCGTTTAAAATATAGCGCGTCTCCTGCGTGGAAGCGGAAAACGCCGTCTTGTCTATCATATTTTGCAAAGATAGCGGGCTTAAAGAAACGCTGCCTGTTTTTTCAATTTCGGGAATGGCGGGATATTCCGATTTAGGCGTACCAATCACCCAAAATTTGCTTTTGCCCGATTTAATGTGAAATTTATTGTTCTCCCCGGTATAGAGGTTAATTTCTTTTCCGTCGGGTAAATTCTTGATAATTTCGGCAAATTCTTTGGTCGGCACCGTCAGGCTGCCTTCTTCTTCCACTTCGGCGTTGATGTAGTGCACCACGGCCATTTCCATGTCCGTGCGCACAAGTTTAATTTTGCCGTTTGCCTGCGTTTCCATGAGAAAGTTGTGCAAAATAGGCAGCGTCGTGCGGGAGGCGACCCCTGCGGAAATAACCTGGATTCCTTCCAAAAGGGTTTCTTTAGTAATATTTATTTTCATATTTATAATCCTATTATTATGTCCTGTTAATCGTGTGGATTCAGTGTACTGCCCTATACAAATTTTTTTATGTTTCTGTGCATAACTGCCTAAAATTGTGCACATTCTGCACAGCCGCTTTTTTTATCACCCGTTTTTATTTTTTATCCCCTGTTTATCCACTTTTTTTTATTTTTTATCCACAGTTTTTATATCGCTGATAATTTGATTGATTTCGGCGGAGAAAAAAGGATCTGCTTTGATTTTTTCTTTTATCAAGTCCCGCGCGTGTACGACCGTGCTGTGGTCACGGTTAAATTCCCGTCCGATTTCCGGCAAGGACATATTCGTCAGTTCCGTAGATAAGAACATGGCTATCTGCCGGGGCCACGCCACAGACTGCGTTTTGCGTTTGGACGTAAAATCATCCATGTCTATTTTGAAATGTTTACCCACCACTTTTTTAATAGCGTTTACATTCACCGCCAGGCGTTGTTCTTCCTGAGACAGAATGTCCGCCAGCAGCTCTTTGGCTACGGGAATGGTAGGGATGACGCCGTGTGTACTGCAGTAGGATACCAGCCGAAACAAAGATCCTTCCAGCTCCCGTACATTGGTTTGTATGCCTTCGGCAATGAAAGCAATAACATCATCTCCAATATCAAAATGAATGGAATCGCGTTTCTGGCGCAAAATAGCGATGCGCGTTTCCAAATTGGGTTTTTTTATTTCCGTAATGATGCCGGAAAGCAGTCGGGAGGAGAGGCGTTCTTCCAACCCCAGTTCCTGCGGAGTCCGATCGGAAGAAAGCACAATCTGCCGTCCGCTTTCAAAAAGCGCGTTAAATGTATAGAAAAATTCGCCTTCGCTGGCGGCTTTGCCGGCCACAAATTGAATATCATCCATCAGCAGGCAGTCCAGCGAGCGGTATTTTTTGCGGAAGCTTTCCGAAGATTTGTTTTGCAGCGCTTCTATATATTCGCTGACAAATTCTTCGCCGGACATGTATAATACCCGCGCCGTGGGGTTTTGCTGCAAAATCTGGTTGCCTATGGCATGCAGCAAATGGGTCTTGCCCAAACCCGGGGTGGAATAAATAACCAGAGGGTTATTTTCCCGGTTGCCCAATTTATTAACCACGGCCTGGGCGGCTTTATAAGCAAAGCGGTTGGAAGGGGATTCAATAAAATTTTCAAAACGATAAGAATCGTTCAGGCGTGCCGGGAAAGGACTTTTTTTAACAACCGGCGCAATGACCGGCTCCGGCGGTTGGACATTTTGCAATACGGTCTGTACGGGGTCTTTTATTTCCTTTATAATATAAGAAACCGTAATTTCCAACCCGGTATGTTTTAAGAAAGCATCTTTTATAATATGTTCATACCGGGATTGTATGGTTTTCTGCCAAAATTGGTTAGGTAATTGTATAGTGAGTGTATGACCTTCAAAACCAAAAGATGCCGGACGCATCCACATATCATAGGTATCTGTGCCTAAAATGGTTTCAATTTCGGTAAATATGGGGGCAAAAGTTCCGCCCGTTGAAAGAATATCCACGACACTGCCACCTAAAAAAAGATATATTTAATCTTATCAATTATTCAGGTCAGCGTCAATATAAAAAATGACCGTTTTGCCGTTTAAACCGTAAAAACGCACAAAATAGGCGTTTTTTTAAAAAATGGCGGTATCCCCCTTATTCTGAAATAAAAAATAATCTATTTTTATTTTAAACCGTAAAAAATAAAAAACGGAAGTTATCCACAGATTTTTATTTCTAATCTTTTTTTGACTATTGCCCTTGTTTTATAAAGGTTTTATAATACTGTCAGTTAAATATAGTATAATTAAATAGGAAAAATTCTTATTTATGAGCAGTATGAGCTTTTTAACAGGAAACAAAGTATAATAAATATAACTTGTTTATAAGGAGCGTACTATGACACAAGTGGGTGAAATTTATAAATGTGAAGTATGCGGAAATATGGTGGAAGTCGTGCATGCGGGAGCTGGTGAGCTGGTCTGCTGCGGGCAGCCGATGAAAAAAATGGCGGCCGGCACCACGGACGGAGCGACGGAAAAACATGTGCCTGTGATTGAAAAAGTGGAAGGCGGATATAAAGTAAAGGTGGGGTCTGTGGCACATCCGATGACCGAAGCGCATTATATTGAATGGATAGAACTGGTCTGCGAAAAATGCGGCAAAGTACAGCGCAAATATTTAAAACCCGGGGACGTGCCGGAAGCGTTTTTTGCTTCTGATTCGGACAGCGTTACCGCCCGCGAATACTGCAATCTGCACGGATTGTGGGAAGCTAAAAATTAATTTTTGCGTCCCCCGCGACCATACGGGGGACGGATTTTGACTACGCGCGAAAGGAGAAACTATGCAGGCTGTAAAGATTACCGATAAAGTGTATTGGGTGGGAGCCATTGACTGGAATATACGCGATTTTCACGGTTATTCCACCAAAAGAGGCACTACCTATAATGCTTTTTTGATTTTGTCTGATAAACCGACGCTGATTGACACGGTAAAAAAAGAATTTTATCCGGAAATGATGTCCCGCATCGCCAGCGTGATTGATCCGAAAAAAATTGAAATTATTATTTCCAACCATTCCGAAATGGACCATTCCGGCGCCCTTCCCCAGGCCGTGGCCGCCATACAGCCCAAAGAAATTTATTGTTCGGATATGGGGCTGAAAGATTTGACCGCCCAGCTGTATCCCGATTTTGAGATGAAAACGGTCAAAACCGGCGACCGCATAGACGTCGGCGGGGATACGATTTCCTTTGTGGAAGCGCGCATGCTGCACTGGCCAGACAGCATGTTTTCGTATTTGGAAAAAGAAAACGTGCTCTTTACCAATGACGTATTCGGTATGCATTACGCCACCAGCAAATTGTTTGACGATGAAAACGAAGAACGCCTCTGGCTCTACGAAGCGGAAAAATACTACGCCAATATTGTGCTGCCGTATTCCGACATTGTGCTTCGCTTTTTGGACAGCGTGCAGAAAATGGGGCTTTCTCCCAAAATTATCGCGCCGGATCATGGTTTTATCTGGCGCAAAGACCCCTCTAAAATCGTCAATTTATACGCCAAGTGGGCTACCCAGGCGCCGAAAAATAAAGCTATCGTTGTCTATGACACTATGTGGGGCAGCACGCAGAAAATGGCCGAATACGTGGTGGAAGGTCTGCGTTTGGGAGGCACGGAAGTAAAACAGCTTTCCATGCATTCCAGCCACCGCAGCGACGTAGCCACGGAACTATTGGACAGCAGCGGACTCATTATCGGTTCGCCGGTGCTTAATTCCGGTATTTTTCCGGCCATGGCCGACGTGCTGTGCTATTTGCAGGGTTTGAAAAAGAAATATTTGGTCGGCGGGGCGTTCGGTTCATACGGCTGGAACCCCGGGCCCGTCAATTCCTTGGCGGAGCATTTAAAAGCCATGAATATAGAACAGGCGGCTCCGATTGTTACCTCTAAATTCGTGCCGGATGAAAAAACCCTGCAGGCCTGCAAAGAGCTGGGGTTGACCGTCAGCAAAAAAATTGCCGAAAAATTAAAATAAAACGCCGCGCGGAGGCTGCCGTGACCGATAAAGAAATATTGGAAGGATTGGGTTTTATTACCTACGGGCTGTATATTGTCACTTCTTCGTACGAAGGCAAAGACAATGCCATGATAGTCAATACCGTCTTTCAGGTGACGGCCGAGCCCGCGCGCGTGGCTATTTCGGTCAATAAAGAAAGCCTGACGCATGAACTTATCAGCAAAAGCCGCGTTTTTGCGGCCATGCCGCTGGCCCAAACGGCCGATTTGCCGTTTATCGGCCGATTCGGGTTTCGTACGGGACGGAATTTTGACAAATTTGCCGGGCTGGAGTTTACCCGCGGCCAGCTGGGCTGCCCGCTGATTAAACAGCATACGCTTAGCAGTCTGGAAGTAAAAGTGGAGCAAACCGTAGATGTGGGCACCCATACGTTGTTTATTGGTCCCGTGCAGGATGCGGTATGTTTCCATCTGGAGCCTGCTGTGCCTATGACCTATGAATACTATCATACGGTCATCAAAGGGAAGGCTCCCAAAGGGGCGACGCACAGTTAGGGACTTGCCGTCCCTTCCCCTGCGTTTCTTTTTGGCATTGCCCAAAAAGAAACCAAAAAGGCTAGCAAATCCTGAAACTCAAAAAATGAATTTTCCGGGCAACCGGATAACTCGCCTAAACGGCTCGGACAAATCCGGTTATTGCCGAAGAAAAATTCATTTTTTGAAAACATTTCAACGATTTGCCAAAAAGGAAAATATCAATTTACAAATCAATAGGGAGGTAGTTTTATGAAATATGTGTGTGAAGTGTGCGGTTATGTCTATGATCCTGCCGCCGGAGACCCGGAACACGGTATTGCCGCCGGCACGAAATTTGAGGATTTGCCGGCCGACTGGACCTGCCCCGTCTGCGGCGTAGGCAAGGACCAGTTTAAACCCGCCGAATAAAGGCTAAACGATGTTTGTCAGGCGGAACGGAAACCGTTCCGCCTGATTTTTGTCTAGAAATAATTGTTTAGGGCAGGTTGTGCCGCTGTTCTTTATCCGTCACGGCAATAGAACTTGCTATAATAAGCATATGAAGATTTTATACGTCTGTACTTCTACGGAAACGGGCGGGGCCGAAACAGCCCTGTATGCACAGGCATTGGCCGCGCGCGAAGCAGGAAATGACGTAAAAATCATATCTTTAAAGCCTTTAGGCTCCGTTGGAGAAAAAATACAAACGGCGGACTTGAATGTCATCAGTTTCCAAATGAAGGGTAAGTTTCGCCTGTTGGAAGCGGCCGGTGTTCTGGCACGGTTGGTACAGGAAATACAAGATTTTAAACCGGATGTCGTGCATGCTTTCTTATACCGCGCCATACAATGGTGCCGCCTGGCCAAAAGGCGCACGGAGTTTAGGCTTATTACCACTCCGCATTATGATTTGTCCCGGAAAAATTATTTTTTGCGTTTACTAGACCGTGCTTTGAAAGATGCCGACAATATCAGCTGTGCCGAATCTTACGCCACGGCGGAATTTTTAAAGAAAAAACAAAAATATCCCGAAGAAAAAATCCGGCTGGTGACCAACGGTGTCCGTGCGGAGGCATTTCATCCGGATAAACAACGATCCGTGCGGGAGAGGGAAACATTAGGCTTTACGCCGCAGGACGTGGTATTTCTGTGCGGGGCACGATTGTCTGCGGAAAAAAACCATATGTTTTTGTTAAAAAGTTTTGCTTCCGTCTCCGCCAAAAACCCGCATGTTAAACTCATTTTGGCCGGAGATGGACCGGAAAAAGAAAAATTGGCGGCTTTCGTGCGTGAAAAAAAACTGGAAAATGCCGTTTTTATGCCGGGAGAAGTAAGTGATATCTATTCGTTTTTGTTAGCGTCTGATGTGGCAATTTTGGTTTCTTCTATAGAGAGCTTGCCCATGTTTTTATTGGAGTCCTGTTCGTGCGGACTTCCGGCTGTTGTTAGTAAAGCAGGAGATATGCCGCGCCTGGTGCACCACGGGGAGAACGGTTTTGTCTGTAACGGACGGGACTCTGTCTTGTTGAGTGCATTAATCGCGGAGTTGGCGGAAAACAAAACACTTCGCCAACGAATGGGACAAAAATCATTAGAAAGAATCCATAAATATTATCCTGCTCCGGAGCGGATTTATTTACAGATTTATCAGGAAATTCAGTAGTTTTCACGTGAAAAAAGGGAGAATGTATGGAACAAAGACTTTTTATTGCGGCATGTATTATGTATCTGTTTGCCTGGGTCAGCAAAAGATTATTCCGTAAAAATAAACTGGATAAGCCGGCGGCTTTTGGCATATGGCATGCGGGGTTTGTCCTGTTAATTTTGGGGTGTGCTTATTATATTTTTAGTTTCATTATGAACAGCTCCTCTCCTGTTCCTCAGGAAGGGGTGTCTGGAAAAACGATAATGATAGGGGCGCTTATACTGGCCTTGTCTGTGTATGGTTTTTTCTCAGCCCGGAAAAAGAACGCCGAACAGCGTCAACCTCTGATTAAAACGGATTTGGATTGGGCGAATACGGTATATTTCGCCGGTTTTGTGGCGGCTTTTGTGATGTTCTTTTTTGTGCAAGCCTTTAAAATTCCCTCTGCTTCTATGGAAAATACTTTGTTAATAGGGGATCATTTATTTGTTAACAAAGCCGCTTATGGTTTCCGTATCCCGCTGACGCAGGTGCGGTTTGGAGAATTTAAACAAATACAGCCCGGGGATATTATTGTATTTACTTTCCCGGCGGATACTCCGCAGCAGGTAAACTGCGGCGGATATCAGTACGGGCGGGATTATGTAAAACGCGTTGTAGCCATGCCCGGAGATAAAGTGGAAGTGAAAGAAGGCCTTTTATATGTGAATGATGAAAAAGCCCCCTTGCACGGATATGAAAGGTTTGAAAATGTACGGCGCTTTCAAGCGGGGGAAACCCTTCCGCAAGATTTGTATCAAACTCTTTGGGAAGAGCACAAATTAGAAGATATATTTGGCATTGCCTTGCGGGATAATTTTGGTCCGGTGGTGGTGCCGGAAGGAACCTATTTTGCCATGGGGGATAACCGCGACAATTCCTGTGATTCCCGTTTTTGGGGTCCTGTGCCGCGGGAAAATATCAAAGGGACGGCCTGGTTTATCCACTGGCCCGTAAAGAGGATAGGGCTTATTAAATAGCCTTTTGTATAGGGAAATATAGAAGTACCGAAAAAATTATCCACACTATAAACAGGCTTTATTAAAATAAGGCCTGTTTTTGTTTTCACGTGAAAACGATAAAAATGAGCCCTATGTTTTCACGTGGAAACTTTTCTTCTGGCTTTAGAAAAGAAATTGAACAGAGAAAGGCAAATAAGTATTTGTTGATAATAATTGTTTAAATAAAATTTCTATATGTGTAAAATTTATACAAACAACCATAAGCATCGGTTTTCACGTGAAAACAGTTGCTTTTATGTCTTATTTATGTTTTAATATCTTAACGGAGGATATATGGGTGAAATAGTAGCCATTGCCAACCAGAAAGGCGGCGTGGGCAAAACCACGACGGCCATCAATTTGTCTTATGCCCTGGCTTATTTGGACCAGGAAGTATTATTGGTAGATTTTGACCCGCAGGGAAATGCCGGATCCGGTTTGGGCATTACCTTAAATGACGGAGAAAAATCTGTTTATCATCTCATCACTAAAAACGCTTCTTTTGAGGAAGTGGTGCGGCAGACTTCTAATGAAATGTTAGACGTTTTGCCCACCTGTAAAAACCTGGCCGGGGCGGAAGTGGAGCTGGTCAATGTGCGCGGGCGTGAAAATATGTTGCGCGAAGTCCTGGCCCCGCTGCGCAAGATGTACCGCTATATTATTATAGACTGCCCCCCTTCTTTGGGGCTTTTGACTTTAAACGCTTTGATGGCGGCAGACAGCGTTATCACTCCCGTACAATGTGAATATTACGCCATGGAAGGGTTGGCTCATTTTATGACCACTATTTCCAAAATCAAACAGTTTTTAAATACCAATTTAAAACTGGACGGCGGCGTATTGACCATGTATGATGCGCGCATGAATTTGTCCAAACAAGTGTTTGAAGAAGTCAGCCGTTTCTTTGGAGAGCAAGTATATAAAACCCCTATTCCGCGCAATATCCGCCTGGCAGAAGCCCCCAGCTTTGGACAGTCCATTTTTGATTACGATCCGGCTTGCCGTGGCGCCAATGCATATGTGGATCTGGCTGTGGAATTTTTAGCCCGCCGCGGAGCCAAGGTGGCGGATTTTGTGAAACCGGAAATGGCGGTTTCCGGCAATTACAGTTATGATTTCGGAGGATAAATATGGCCAGACAGGCATTAGGAAAAGGGCTGGACGCCTTGCTTAAACAAACCCAAGAAGTATTAAATAATCCGGCCGCGGCCCAGAACAGCCAAAACAACGGCGGAGCGTCCGTACAAAAAATCGCTTTAAATAAAATTATTCCTAACCGCTTTCAGCCGCGCCGCGTATTTGACGAGGCGAAATTGCAGGAACTGGCCCAATCCATTAAAGAACACGGCCTGACCCAGCCTATTGTGGTGGTATATGACGCGGGAATGGATAAATATGAAATCGTAGTAGGAGAGCGGCGTTTTCGCGCCAGCCAACTGGCGGGCCTGACGGAAATTGACGCTCTGGTGCATAAGGCGCTGTCCGATCAGCAAATGTGTGCTTTGGCCCTGATAGAAAATATTCAGCGCGAAGATTTAAACCCCATAGAAACCGCTTTGGGATACCGTAATTTAATGAATAAGTTTGGCATTTCCCAAACCGATTTGGCGCAGTATTGCGGCAAATCCAAAGGGGCGGTGTCCAATTCCCTGCGCCTGCTGGAGCTGCCGCAGCATATGCAGGATGCTTTGCAGGACGGTACGATTACGGAAGGGCATGGCAAAGCTTTATTAATGCTTTCCGATCCCGCCAAAAAAGAAACGCTTTTCCAGCGCATGAAGAAGACCAAGATGTCCGTGCGCCAGGCTGAAGACGCGGCGCGGGCGCTGCTGCAGCCTGCCGGAGCCAAAAAAGGGCCCAAACCGCCGGAGGTTTCCTCTTTTGAAAACGAGCTGCAGGCCGCTTTGGGCACGAAAGTGGAAGTGCGCTACGGTAAAAAAATGTCCAAAGGGGTGCTGATGATTCAATATAACTCTTTGGAAGAACTGGATAATTTGGCCAGCCGCTTAAAAACTAAGTTATTATAAAAAGAAACAAATTCAAAAAGGTCCGGTTTCGTGCCGGACCTTTTTTGTATGTTGAGAAAAACGCGGACGGGACCGGAGAAGATTTGTGGTCTCTTTTTTACGGACACGCTGTAAAAAAAATAGTTTTCATGTGAAAACAGCTTTATTTGTCCTTTTTAGACCGTTAAATGCTCCAAAAAACACGATTTTGCACAAAAAGGCCATTTTTAGCGGGTTTGTTAAAATTTTTATCCATTTACTTGTCCGTTTTATAAAAAACTAAATAAAAGCCGTTTTTGTGCAAAAACGATTTTCTCCGACGGAGAAAACATGAAATTTTGAATTAAAAAACCTTTTTTGTTCAACTTTTTACCTTTTCACCCGTTTACGGCTGACCTTTTGGGGACGGCAGCATCTCATATTATTTTTTGGGGACATTTATTTTCTTAAAGTTAGCTAAACTAACTTTGTACAGTCGCGGCGGTTTTTTTAATAGGTTCAAAGCCGCGTAAAAAAACCCCGCACACGAAGCGGGATTTTTTAACTGCGGTTCACAAATAAACCCCGGGCCGAAACCCGGGGCATTACATTTCAGATTTTTTTCAAAAACAAATCAGTTGTTTTCGTAAAAATCGCGTATCGTGTCGCAGACCCGGGTTACCTGTTCCTGGGTCAGCTCCGGAAACATCGGAATGGACAAGACTTCCTGCGCCGCTTTTTCGGCGTTGGGATAGTCCTGCGGGTTTAAGTTCAGGTGTTTGTAGGCCGGCTGTTTATACAGCGGCACAGGATAGTACACCGCCGAGCCGATGCCGTGCTCTTTCAAGTACTGCTGCAGCTCGTCGCGGCGTTCGGCGCGGATGGTATACACATAATAAGACTGGGAATAGCCGGCGGGCGGCAGGGGCGGCGTGACCACCGGCAGACCCTGCAGTCCTTCTTCGTACAAGGCGGCCACTTTCTGGCGCGCGTCGGTCCAGTCGGCCAGGTGGCGCAGTTTTACGCGCAGAATGGCGGCCTGGATTTCGTCCATGCGCAGGGTGGAGCCTTCCAAATCGTATTCATATGCCTTGTCTTTGGCGCGGCCGCTGTGGCGCAGGCTGCGGCAGCGGTCGGCGATGTCGTCGTCATTGGTGGTTACGGCGCCGGCGTCTCCGCATGCGCCGAGGTTTTTGCTGGGATAAAAACTAAACGCGCCCGCGTCGCCGATACCGCCCACTTTCACGCCGTCTGCGGTGGCCAAATGTGCCTGGGCGCAGTCTTCTATAACGCGCAGATCATGTTCCCGCGCCAAATTCATAATAGCGTCCATATTCGCCGGAAAACCGTACAAATGCACGGGCAGAATGGCTTTTGTTTTTTTGGTGATTTTGCGTTCAATATCTTTCGGGTCAATGTTATAGGTGCGCGGGTCAATATCAGCAAAAACAAATTTTGCTCCGGTCAGGGAAACAGAGGACGTCGTGGCGATAAACGTAAACGGGGTGGTAATGACTTCGTCCCCTTCGCCGATGCCTGCCGCGCCCAGCGCAATTTGAATGGCGCTGGCGCCCGACGAGCAGGTAATGCAGTGTTTCACGCCGATCGCTTCGGCAAATTCTTTTTCAAAGGCTTCCGTTTGCGGGCCGAGCAGCCAGCGCATGGAGTTCAGCGCGTCCAGCGCGGCGGCATTAATTTCATTTTTTAAAGAATCGTGTTGTTTTTGCAGATTAAACAGCGGTATGGGGGTTTGAGACATAACTATTTTACAGACTCCTTTTATTTGTACAGGCTGTATACGTCGGGCATTTCCAGTACGTCTTTGGTGATGTTTTGGAATTCCCGTCCGGTAAACGTGGCCACCAGCGCGACGACGAAACGGTTGTCGTGTTTGGTAACTTCTTTTTTAAGAATTTGCACGTTTCTCTTTTCTATTTCTGCACAAATCTGATCCACTACGCTCCATTTCGGCGCGCAGGTTAAATAAATGGTATCGTAACGGCGCAGGCGTTCCAGCAGGCCCAGCGTGCGCCGCACGCCCAGCTGCATGAGTATGGCCGCCGCACAGGCGGAGGAAGCCAAAATATACTGGCCAAAACCAACCGCCATGCCGATGGCCGCCACCAGCCACACGGCCGCGGCGGTGGTCAGGCCGGAAATTTTGTTGCCTTCGCGCAAAATCGCGCCCGCGCCCAAAAAACCCACGCCGGATACGATTTGCGCCGCAATACGCCCCGGGTCGCCGCCCATTTCCGCCATGTATAAAGACAACATGGTAAACAGGGCCGCGCCCAAACAAATAATGGAATTGGTGGCGTAGCCGGCGGGCTTGTCGTTATATTCGCGTTCCAAGCCCATAATGCCGCCCAGCACCAACGCTAAAACCACTTTAACGATAAAATCTTCCATAGTTTGTATTATAGCAAAACGGAGCCCGCCCCGCGTGTTTAAAGCACCCACATCAAAACGGCAAAATATACCGCCATGCAGATAATCCCCACGGGCAGAGCCGCGCGCGCCCAGTCACGGCTTTTGATGCCCAGCTTGGAGGCGCAAATAATGTTGGGAATGTTGCCCGGGATTAACAAGCCGCCCGCCAGCACCAAAGACACCAGCAAAAATACCAGCGTGTCCGGCGGCAGGGAGGGCTGTATTTCAATGCTGGCCAGCGTGGCATTGTCCAGCACGGCAGAGAGGGTGTTTATCCAGTACAGCACCGCACGCGACAGGTGGCCTATGGTACGCTCCGCCAGCGGTTTAAGTCCTTCTCCCAATAAAATAAGGGCCGCCACAAACAAATATACTTTTCCCGCGCGGGAAAGCACCGCGGCATTGGTTTCCGGCGAAACGGAACGCTGTCCGTCCGTCAGCGCACAGGCGCCCAGCCGCGCGGCCAGCGCGGCAAACAGAATAACGCCCGGAATAATCCACCAACCCAGCAGCTGCAGCAAAAAGAAAAATCCCGCGTGATACGGTTCCCCGCGCAGGCGCGCCACCACGATGGTGGACAGCGGTTCCCCCACCGGCGTCAGCACCGCGCCCAGCCCGACGGCAAAACAGACGTAGACGGTCAGGCGCACTTTTTGCCGTTCGTCCAAACGCAGGCCTTTAATGACTTCCGCCGCCAGCAACGCGGCGATAATGGCCGTAATCAGGCTGG